>NZ_JBGOOM010000002.1:0-143556 GCF_041439575.1 Vibrio sp. 5S239
AAGGTGTTATGCGGTGGCTTCGTATTACGTTGCTCACTACTTAGCTTAGCGTTATGTGTATTGGGAATTTATGCGTTTAGATTTAAAGTCAAATATCATCAAACTAATTGATAGTAATAGTCTTTTTGGTGTTATGAATGACACTAAGTGGAACAATTTGCTTGCAGCGTTGAGCGATATCGATGAGCTACTAAGCTACCGAGTTACCTACATTGACGGGTCAACATGGCCGGAAAGTGACTCTAGCTATCAATATACCAGTGAACTGGCACAAATATGGGGAAACTTTCGAGCGATACATTTTATTGATATTGATGCTCGTATCTCTCATTCAAGAGGCGTTTTGCTGGAGCCAGAAGTTCTAGATCATAGGGATAAGGTCATTGCTATATGTAAAGAGCAAAATGCTAAAATATCTCTCACAGAGTGTGGTGTTAGAATTTGGGGCTATTTTCAGCACGGTAAAGATATAGAAATGTATAAATACACATAACAAAGCGTTCAAGAGCGACTCACAACGCGTGGCATTTTTGATATGCGTTGGGTTAAGTGATTACGGTGCATTGCAGAGGCTTCTGTATTGCGTTGCTCGCACCTTAACGCGGCGTTAGTTTGCAAAGGGCAGAAAAGCGTTTGTGGTCTAAAAGCCTTGTTCTGCGTTCTCGCTATACATCTGTTATTTCCCAAAGACTCTCCATCGAAATAGGCATCTCGCGTAGCCCGTTTTTCGGTTAATTGGCTTCCGTGTCATTCAATGCTTTCGTGTTAGTAAGGTTCATTTCTCAACGTTCTTGCGCGCTGCTTCTTTGGTTTTGAAAGTTAAGCGGGAGCATTGAAAGATGGTATTTGTGGTTGTCAGCATCTATGACAGTCTTCTTAGCCAAGTGCGTTAACTATGTTGCTGATATTATGAAAGAAAAGGGTATCAAAGCGCGCAACGGTATAGGGTTCAAATACACTAAAGATGTTGCCGCGATGACGAATGTAGCTGATAATTTATTACGTAGAGACTTTGAAGCAGCGCGCCCTAATCAAAAATGGGTGACTGACATTACGTACATCTGGGTGAAGAGCCGTTGGCTCTACCTAGCGACGGTTCTGGACTTGCATTCACGCCGTATTGTTGGTTGGTCGTTAGATACGACGATGACGGTTCAACTGATTACGAATGCCCTGAAAATGGCGTTTAAGTCACGTAAGCCGCCTAAAGGCGTCATAATCCATTCAGACCGTGGTGTACAATACAGAGCACATGACTATCAGGACTTCATGCGTAAGCATGGTGGGGTGCCGAGCATGAGCCGTAAGGGCAACTGCTGGGATAATTCGGTGATGGAGTCGACTGAAAGTCGAGCTGATATATGAAGAAGACTACCAGAATATCGAAGAAGGTCGAATGGGGATTTTTGAATACATCGAGATCTATTACAATCGAAATAGAAAGCACTCAGCGTTGGGCTACGTAAGTCCAGTTGCGTTTGAAAGTGTGTAGTTATGTTGTGTCCACTTTTCGTGGGGTACACTAGTATCTAGGAAGATTAGGATGACCAAAACTAATAAATTACTCTTAATTTTAGCTCTCTCTATGATTATCATGGGAGCTTCAAAGGTAGTTGGATACTATTTCAACTATGGATTAACCAACATCGTATATACAGCCTACGTATTGATTGGATTACTATTTTGCTTCCTGCTTTACGCTAAAATGCAAATTGCTAACTGGCTTTTGTTCGTGTTTTTTCTAGCTCAGGTTGTCGTGATATATAGCCCCACATATAGATATGACTTTACTACGGGGTTGAGCGTACACCTCACATATTGGACTGGCTCGATTGACACTCCTGTAAACGAAAGGTTGGGGTTTGCTTTCAATTTTCTGTCGGTTTTTCTTATGGGGTTGTGTATAGCAGGGATAGGAAGCGCCAAAAAAGCTAACACCCTCAAAAATAGGGGCAAAGTTGAAAATACATAACAATCTGTTTAAGAGTGATTCCCAACGCTTGGCATTTTCACTATGCGTTGATTTATGTGTTATACGGTGGCTTTGTATTGCGTTGCTCACTACTTAATTGGGTGTTAGTTACTTCCAAGGACTATAAGGTAAATATGGCAGTTTTAGGAATTCTGACTGCACCAGATCCAAGGCTCAAGCTTAAAGCGGAAAAGGTGCAAGATCTGTCGACGGTACAAACATTAATAGACGATATGTTGGAAACGTTATATGCGACTGACAATGGTATAGGTTTGGCGTCGACTCAAGTTGGTCATAAAGAGGCCGTTGTTATTATCGACCTTTCAGAAAGTCGAGATGAACCGTTAATTTTAGTTAATCCAGAAGTGGTTAGTGGCTCAGATAAAGCATTGGGTCAAGAAGGTTGTTTATCAGTTCCTGATTACTATGCAGACGTAGAGCGTTTTACCTCAGTTGTTGTGTCTGCTTTAGATCGCGAAGGTAAACCAATTACCATAGAAAGCGATGATTTCTTAGCTATCGTAATGCAGCACGAAATAGATCATTTGTCGGGCAATTTGTTTATTGACTACCTTTCTCCACTTAAGCGTCAAATGGCCATGAAAAAGGTTAAAAAGCACGCAAGGTTGATTTTGTATTCTTGAGTGTGTCATATCGTGTTGTTTTCTACTGAATTAGATGGTTTGTGAACAGGGGAGTTATGGGTAATTATTTAGATATTTGGTTCACGGTTACCGCCCTAGTTTTTATTGTCAGCTTACTTTCAGCAATGTTTGTTGGCGTTTGGCATAAGAATGGGAAAGCGTTAATACTATTAATCGGAGTCGCGTTCATTAGTATTGCTCTGTTTTTTTCTCAAAAATATCAAATTAGATGGCTCCTTTCTGAAGAGTTGAGTGCGTCTAGTTTCGTCATTGAGGCACATGAAGAGTTTGAAGCATCTAAATTGTTAGATTCTTTGAAAAATAAGAAGTACGTGGAGATGAATAGAACGGACCCATTGTCTAAAAGTAAAGTGCGTATTGTTACTAATACTGGTGAGGTTGAGTTATTAATAGCTCAAGATTCTAAGAACAAAGAACTCTTTTGGATATATTACCCTAGGTATCGATTTAGCCGTCTAAACCCAATTGGAAAAGTGCGTATTCATTAGACTTAGGCAGGCAGATACTTCCAGATGAGTACCGTTAAATACAAAAATACCGCCGAGATCATCAGCGGTATTTTTATGGATCTAATTGTCCATGTAAGTAATCTGTCGCTGCTTATTTAACCAGAGCTAACTGTCGAGGCCCTGTTTTTTGCTAGGTGTTTTGTGCGTTGCTTGACCTTCTTTTGCTGTCTGTTCAGAGGAGTTTGCTTTCGGCTTTACTTGCCAATCTCCGCCTAAGGCTTTGTATACAGCAATGGTGGTGCTGGCTGTTTGAAGTTTGGCGGCCTTGCATCATTTTTTGTTGTCTCTGTGCATCTAATACCGATAAGTAATCCACTAGGCCAGCTCTATATAATGACTTGGCTTTACTGACCGCGCCATCGACGGCCAGAGTGGCTTCATCAATACGTTTTTGGTTCTCTTAACTGCGGCCATAGGCGAACAGGCTTGAATCTACTTCTGTGAATGCACTGTCTACCGAATGTTGGTAGTTAAGTGCAGCTGATCGAAACCTTGCTTCGTTCAGCTCGATACTAGCGACCTCGGCCATCAACCATCACCAAAATTGTTTTTGTCATAATGTTTAGATCTGCAGCAATCCATGATCTCATAGAACATAGACTAAGAGCATAACTGTGGTCGAAGCCAACTTTGCGACGAACATCTTCAATGCACGTGTCATACCCTTGGTTAACCTGTGCAAGACCTGTGATGCCAGGCATAACACCATAAGTACGGTCAGCAAAGTAAGGGATTTCATTTTCCAGTTTGTTATAGAACGTTGGGCGCTCGGGGCGAGGGCCAATTAATGACATTTCTCCTTTCAACACGTTAAACAACTGCGGAAGCTCATCAAGGCGCGTCTTTCTTAAAAAACGACCAACTGGTGTGATTCGAGGGTCATTTTCCGTTGCCCACACTGCACCTGAGCGAGTTTCCGCATCTTGATACATGCTACGAAACTTCATGATTTCAAAAATCTCCATCTTTTCCGGTGTCGATTTTCCGACGCGCAGTTGACGGTAGAAGATCGGGCCGCGAGAAGTCAGTGCAATAGCCAGTGCGATAAATGGGAACACTGGAGATAAGATGACTAACGCGAGTAAAGAGCTAACAAAATCAAAGGTGCGTTTCGCGCGAGAAATCTTGTATTGGTATAGATTCAGGTTTGATAGTTGATCAATGTTCATCATGGTCAGTCCTTAACGATTCACTCGAGTCCAAGGGGAGTTTTCAAGTCCCAGTAGGTAACGTACGCCACCAATGAAGTTGGCATAATGACCAACGATTAAATAAGAAATTAATGAAATAGGCTTATTGATCAGGGCTTTTGGCATGATGCAGCCCAGTACACCAATGCTGTAGACCGAGATTTGTATCCAAAGTAACACTTCGAATAACAGGTTTTCTTTGAGAAGGGCGGAGCAAACTAAGCACATAATCATTAGATAAGGAGTGAGAAGTCGCAGGCCTTTCCCGGAGAAGAAAGCAAAAGCGGTGCCTTTAAATTTAGGGTTAAACAAGCCACACAACAGAATCGCTTGTTGCATGTTGCCAGCAGAAATTCGCAAACGTCGATTGAAGTCTGTCTTTAGGTTTGATTCTTCTAATTCTAAAGCCACCATTTGCGTTTCGTATTCAGCTATATAGCCTTGTTTGACGATTTGCATGGGTAAGATAAAATCGTCATTGATGGCGTTATGAGGTAATAACTCAAACAGTTCAGTTCGGAATAAGTAGAAGGCACCGTGAGAACCTAAGCTTGAACCCATTGACGATTCATACTCTTTGACAGCGGTTTGATACTGCCAATAACTATTCTCACCCGTGTTTTCCGTTGGGTATAATTGATAAGTGGCATTAACGACACCAACCTTGTCATTTTCAAAATGAGCAGCAGCAATCAATAACGCATCCAATGAAATGAGTGCTGAAACGTCACTAAGAGCAATGATATTGCTGGTTATGTTTGTTACTTCTTCGTTGATAATGGCGACTTTTCCTCGATTTTGAGCATAGTCATGTATCTCGAAGTGAACATCACTACACATCGCTTCTTGGATTGCCATTTGTGCAATTTCGACCGTGTTGTCGTTACAGCCATCACATGCAATGATCACTTGCAGTTTCTTTTTTGGGTAATCCAATGCGGCTAGGTTACGTATTTTGTCCGCTATCCATAGCTCTTCGTTAAAAGCGGGAACAAGAATGGTCACAGTCGGAAGTGTATGATCTTGTTGATCGTCTTTGTAACAACGCGAACTCTCTGCAATTTGACGTGTAGGGTGGTGTCTTGCATACCAACGGAGTAATACCGGGTACGCGACATGATGATACATAATCAAGAGCCCAGAGAATAAACATAGTACAGCGAGTATCCCATTCATCATGCATATACTCCTTCAGTGATGTTGTTATAAGAGGCAACCATTTTCACAATGTCGAAGTTATTAAGAACGTAGCGACGAGGGTTAGAAGTATTTTCAAAAGTTAGATCTATTTGATGTTGCTTCTTGACTGATGAGTTGAGAGTGGCTTTAAGCAGTTCGCCTGCTAACCCTGTGATACTGCCATTTTTGACAAGATGTCCACTGATTGGACAGAGTGTTTCTTCGACAGCCCCCACATTCATTGCGACGGTCGGAATGTTACAAGCTTGAGCTTCTAATGCAGAAAGAGGTAACCCTTCGTGACGGGATGGTAGGCAGAAGGTATCGAGAGCACTGTAAAATGTAGCCATGTCTTCAACTAGACCTAAAAAGATGACGCGTTCGACCAAGTTGAGTTTGTTGATGAGCAGTTCCAACTGTTTGCGTTTAGAACCTGTGCCAGCAAAAGCAACAATAGTATTTTTTGGAAGCAGTGTAAGTGCTTTGATCAACTGGTCTTGTCCTTTAACGTGCTCTAGACGACCTGCGCAACCTATGATGTTTTTTCCTTGTGGTAGATTTAACGCTGCTCTTGCATCAATTTTAGATACTGGCTTGAATTTGTCGCAATCAACGCCATTTCTGATGGTAATAATCTTGTTGTAGGTGAAAGCTGATCGGAGTTGGTTGTAGACACGTGTTGCATCGGCCACGAGTGTTGGTTGAACGGTTTTCAGTGCTAGAGCTTGTAGATGACGGCGTTTATCGTCTTGAAGATGCCACGCATCGTGTTCGGTATGGATTCGGGTCTGTACACCGGTGAGGCGAGCGGCATAACCCGCGTAAAGTAGTGGGCCAATATGATGAGTATGAACCACATCTGGACAAATAGATTTGAATGCTTTGACCAACTTGAGAATGACATTGAATTGAACGCCTGGCGCTTTGTCTAGGAATATGATTTGGTTTTGGTAACGCTCTAACTTTGGCCAGTTATCAATAGACTCTTGTTTTGTTCCCTCTAAGCTCACAATAAACACTTGGTCACAAGGCTTAGCAAGGCGAAGCAAATCTGTGGTGAGTATCTCTAGGCCTCCAGGAGCAAGATGCTGAACAACATGTATTACCTTCTTCCCATGTGTTGTGAGTTGGTTTTCCATAGCGCTCTCCCTGCTATTAAGTTATCTAAGTTGCTTCGTTTTCATTTTGTTATTCAATAACTGCACGAGTTGTGCCAATAAATTAAGTTTTATTTATCAATAACTTAATTGTTTTTTGGTTTTATCCTCTTGTTATTCTCAAAATAGGAATCAAAACAGAATGTCGAAATAGGTGAGAGATCAATTAAGTGGGAGAAGAATAAGGTGAGGCGGTGTTTTAATCTGACAAAGACAAATGGCAGAGATGAAAATACAAGCGTAAAAAAGTGCCCATAGAAAGAAAAACACCAGTACGAAGCTGGTGTATTGGTTAAGTCTTAAATTGGATTGCTCATTTTGGGGATAACGGTGATCACAGGAACGCCCAAAATATCTTCGATTTCTTCTTTACGTTTGATAGAAGAATCAAACAATTCGAATAACACCGCTAAACCGACACCAAGACCAATGCCAGCAACCAAACCTGCTAGGATAAATACGAATGTCGGCATGTTAGATTTTACGCTTGGTGTAAAAGGCAAATCAATAATCTTGACTCGCTTGTTCTGCTCGAATATACCTAGAGAGCCTGTTAGTTGTGCCATTTCATAGCGTTCAGTAAGTTCATCATATAACTGACGTTTGATCTTCACATCTCGTTGAAGTCGGTACATTTCTTTTGCGTTTTCACCGAAGTTGTTGGCCTTGTTTTCCAATTCAAAGATTATAGTGCGAAGGCTTTTTGTTTCTTCTGTTAATGATTCAAAGCGCGATCGCACTAATTGAAGGCTTTGCAATTGTGTGACCAGCAATGGTTGATTGTCGGATAGCTTACTCAATGTTGTGCTACTCGCAATATCCCACAACTGGTCATTGTTCATTCCTGGTTGTTTTAGAGCCAGCAATGTCTTGCGCTCGTTCTCCAGCCTCTCTAGTTCGCGAACCTTGGCTTGAACTGCGCTGTGTTTGTCTGTGTATTTAGCTTGTAGCAAGGTTAGCTCACTACGAATATCAATCAATTGGTCTTCTAAGCGCCCAATTACCGGGTTGGTTTTCGATAGTTGCTGATCAATCGAGCCTAGGCTTTTTTGGACACCAGATAACTCCGCCTCTTTCTCGGCCAATGTTTGTTTGAGTGACGCTAGTCGATTCAAACTCTGACTCTGAACTTCAGGTGTTGAGTGCACGTTTTCATTTACATAAAGTGCTAACGCTTCCTCTGCTTTGGCTAATTCTGCGCTGCGTTCGTCAATATGTACTTTTAAGAAGCTACTAGAGTCTTGAATTGATGAACGCTCCGGCGCTAACAGCTGCTCAATAAAATGCTCGCTGACTGACTGAAGGGTTGCCTCCATGCCAGTTGGAGTGTTTGACCTCAGGCTTATTTTTAGAAAATCTTTTCCTAGTTGAGTGACTGATAAACGTTGTGACAAATCGGAGATGAGTGTCTCTTTGTCGAAATTGGACATTTCCGGCGTGAGCAATTTAAGCTCTTCCGCCACTGAGTAAAGTACATGGCGGCTATGCAGCAGTGTTCTGAGTGCGCTAATTCGATCTTTAAGCATTGTCGATACAGCGATGTCTTTTAAGAAAGGGTTCATCTTTGCGGTTTCTTGGATCAACATGCTGGTGTGAGCATCATATTGGGTAGGAGCCAGTTTACTGACTCCGAACCCGACGAAGGGGAGAACAAGAATCGGGACTAATATTACGTAGCGTTGACGCCACATTGCATTCAAAAGAATCAATAATCGCAATTTCAGAGTATTCATAGTAGCTCCAACATCCAGTGTACGAACTTGGCGCGGTTCTGCCAGCTGTCTTTTTCAACGAGTGATAATGGTGAATTGTTAAGCTGCCGAGCTTTGTTTAACGCCTCTATCATTTGTTGTGCATTACTGACCTTTGTTACGTGCTCTTGATAAGGCAATAACGCTGGAAAAGGAGTGGTTACAATAGGCGTTCCTGCCGCAAGGTATTCCATCAGCTTTAAAGGGCTACATGCACGAATCTGTTCGTTATCAACAAATGGCAAAAGGCTCACATCCCAATGTTGCGAATAACTTGGCAAAGAATGATGTGGTTTTGGACCAAGGTAATGAATATTGTCAAGGTTAGGAAGCGCTAAATTATCAAGCTCATTCGGGCCAATGAAAACAAAATCCCAGTTAGGCATTGCTGTCGCTACATGTTCAATAAGGCCGTAATCGAGCCATTGAGATAGGCTGCCATAAAAACCTGCGATTGGTCTGTGATTACTGGGTAAGTCTTTCGCTCTCGGTACTTGAGTAGAGAAAAGGCTAACATCTACGCCATGTGGCAACAGCTGGACTTTATCTTCTGGAAACTTGTTGATTAATGTCTTACTCGCGGCAAAAATTAGGTGCGATTTTTTTATCAGATCGGATTCATGCTCGGCAACAGTTTGATGGTCAACTCCGGCTAATGCACTAAAATCGTCTCCACAATAATAAACCACTGCGGATTCACCAAGATGACCACACAGGTCGACAGCGGTAGGAAGTGACGTCCACAAGATCGGTGCCCGCAGGTTTAGCTGTGCGATAATGGGCTTTAGTTGTTTCAACATGAGCATTTGTGCAAGCTTTCTTGCTAATGTTGATGAAGGTGCGGGGATAGTTTTTAGGTTTACCACCGTAATATGACTGTGTTCATTTGAATCGAGCATATTCTGTGTCACGGCATTGGTTTTACCAAACCATTTGTTGAACGCACGCGTGACATCTTTTGTTGACAGTTTAGGTTGTCTTAAACCAATGGAGTTAATCCATAGCACTTTGTGTGTCTTAGCTAAATGGCGAATCAGATGCTGAGTGGATGAAGGAAGCCCGCCAAAGTCTTCACCAAATACGATTAGATCACGCATAGTCACCTCTATGATTTTCAAACGATTTAGCGGTATCTGGTTTGGCTGCTTTAACTGATTGAACCTGTCCTACAACTCGTGCTGGGTTGCCGGCTGCAATTGCAAACGGCGGGACATTTTTGATGACGACACTACCTGCAGCAATCACAGCGCCTTCACCAATGGTCACACCGCCTTTTACGGTCACGTTTGTGCCTAGCCACACATCTCGCTCGAGGATAATATCGCTGATCTGTTGGGGGTCATCGCCTTCACCGTCGGCTCTTCGTTTTGCATCAAGAGGGTGACCCGAATACCCAAACAAGAATGCACCGCCAGCGATACGCACATTGTCAGAGATGATGACACGTTTACCCACTGCAATCGTTGATTGCCAGCCGATATCAACATTGTTGCCAATCGATAGAAGAGGGGGCTTGAAACTGTCTAGTGGCTGTGAACACCCTGAAAATGTCGTGTGGCCAGAAATTCGACAGTTATCGCCAATTGAAATTTGTAAAGGACCACTCACAAACGGTAAACCACCGTACAGGTACAAATGTTTTCCGCATTGCGTGACTCTTCCTTTGAATGCGGGTGTCCAATAGCAAAAACGAGTAAAGCCCGTAATCATGCTCACAACCAACTTGTGTAATTGGTAAAGGCAACGGTTAACCATTTGTGGGGTCGGTAACTCTGCGCTTCTTACGCTTTTCAAGATAGAAAATACATTTCGAATTCGAGAGTTTGGGTGAAACTTAAGCCAATGCTTGAATTGATGTAAGGATACTGTCGTCATAATGAAATTCCTTTTACGTTGTTACATAGAAGTCCTTCATATTGCGTGCCACTAAATAAATATATAATTTTCATATAGTTATAGCTTGCCTTTTAGATTTTCTCATTTTGACAAGCAGTATGAGACACGTTTGATACGCAAACGGTAAGTGCGGCTAAGATGTAAATTGGCCAGTTGAAGCCTTGTGTTAGGAAGGTGCCTGATACAATGGTACCAATTAAGCCCGCATAGACAGCATAAGCAACTGCATTAAGCTCGGGAGCGACCGCCGTACCTGCTTCAGACAGTCTTGCTAGTGTGGAGCGAGAAGTTCTGATTAATGAGATAATTAGCATGACAAAAATAATGAGACCAATAAAGCCTGTTTCTGCTAGAACGCCAAACCATGTACTGTGAACCGCGTGATTTAAACCATCCCAGTGGGCGCTGTAAAAAAAATAATTTGAGAAGAAATTGTTTAATCCAACACCAGTCAATGGGTTTTCCACGGCCATTTTTATTGCAGCTTCCCAAGCGTAAATTCTCCCCATGGCAGATTCATCAATGCCTTGCTCAGCAGCGCCTCCAGAGGCTCTGTCGGCAATGCCTGCGACAAGATAAAGTATAATCGCAGCTATGGATCCTAGAGATAGCAACAACACTTTTGAACGAATCAATTTCAAAGCAAAAATACCTATTACCGCAATAGAGCCAAGTAATCCGCCACGACTCTGAGTGGCAATAATCGCCGCTAGCAATAAGACGCAAACTAGCGCACTTATTATTCGCTTGAAATGGGAAATGCCTGGCGTTGTGGTTTGACTAATGGCGAATGCCAATGGGAAAAGCAACACCAAAGCGAGGTCGTTCGGGTCACCAAGCATCGAACCAAAATCTCGTCCAATGGTTACTCTTGATCCTTCAACAAGACCAATACCGTTCACGGAGTTATAAACGGCGATAGTACTCACTAATGCGCCGGCGTAGATGATGGTCATCGCTGTTTTAGCAAGATTTTCTGTTGTATTAACGAGCCAAACGATAGCGAGGGACATGACTATTATCTTCCAATAAATGCTTTTGAACTCTGTGATCGCTATGTTTCGGTTCGACGCGAATACGATTCCAATAATGGTTAACACCCAAAATATAGAAAGCCAATTAAGTGAAGGGTGCCAATAGATTTTTAGCTCTTTACTGATTAGTGAGTGCCATAACAGTGCCGATAAGGCCCCTATGGATAGCAGCAAAGGTATTTTCAAAGGGTAAAGTAAAGGTAGTGCTTCGTGAATTCTAAAAAATGAAAACACAACAAACAGGATCACAAACCAAAATGCTTTGTTGATAATAAACAGTGCGCCTAAAGGAATGAAGGCGATCAATATCACCATCGCTGGATGTGGAACAAAATACCAAGCAGCACCAATCAGTAGGCTTAAGGTGGATAGCCCAATAATGAGTGGTGTTCTGTTGGCTTGATATTTCATTACATCTCCTAGAAACGGATATATCTGCTAGCTCTGTTGATAGGCCTTTCTAATCGACAATTTGATTCTAAAACCAATCAATAACTTTACTTCTGAATAAGAGATAGCAAGGTAAGTGCCACATACGTATTAAATTTAAATCACTGTATTCGATGAACATTTAAAATATAGATGGGGTGTACTTTGACGATTGTTCAAATTGAGAATCAGATTGAATGGAGAATTAAAGAGATTGAAGTAGCTGATCAGAAGGGAATTATAAACCGTAACACTTTAAAATTTGGGGAATAACAGCTTGAGGGGAGTAACGCTCAATGATGGTGCTTCTTGCTTTATCTCCCACCGTGCTTTTGTCTTGAAGAGGAAGGTTGATCCAGTTCTGCAAACATGTGTGGAGTTCTGCTTCATTTTGAGCGAGGTAACCATTGGTTTGATGTTCAATCAACTGTGGTAGATTACCAACCGCTGTGGCGATAACAGGAATACGTCGTGCCATGGCTTCGAGCGCTGCCATCGGTAATCCTTCATATCGAGAAGGTACAACTAACACATCGATGGTTTGCCAAGCTTTTTCCATACTTGTTTGGTGACCATGAAAGGTGAGGTTAGCAGGTTGATTACACTCTAACGATTGCCTTTCAGGGCCATCACCGAAAATATGGAAGTGTTGATTTGGGTTAGACCTCGCTAACATCACAAATCTATCGGCGGCTTTTTCGTGACTCAAGCGCCCAACAAAGCCTATGTCATAAGTGGTTGTGTTTTCTTCTAATGCGCAATGCTCTGCTGAGTTAGACTTACAAGATGAACAGGATTGCTCCGGGATTGAAATGAAGTTATTGAGCAGTGTCGTTTTCGTTGGGATCTTATCTCTGATTTTATCGCTCACCACTAAAGAGCGATTAGAGATAAAACCGCTATATCGGTCGATAAAGTCATAGAGCCACACTTTTCCTCTTGGCTTTTCTCCTGCGTGATAAGTGGATATTTGACGCAGTTTGTTCAGAGTCGTTAACTTAATTATCTTACTCACTATGCTCGCTTTGTAACCATGGGCATGAATAAAGCTAGGTTGGTATTCGGTAATTGCCTGTTTGAGTTGAGATAGTGCGTTTTGGCTATTTGGAGCAAGCTCGCAGAGGTGACAGTAAGGAAGCTGTAATTGGTTTAAGCGTGTGATAATCGGCGGTGGAGGGTTGAACTTAGTGAGAAGAACGACTCTTACTTTCTGTTTATGCTCAATTAAACCCATTGCTAATTCAATAACGTGAGTTTCAATTCCTCCGAAAGTTTGGCTGTCGATCAACAGCCAAATTTCATCATGCTCAAGAGCAAGTTGTTGTTGAGCCGAAGTGAGTATCGTCGTGTTCAATTGATTAGGCTTGATTGTACTCATCTTCTGATTCCCAAGCCTGTTTCTTACGATAAACAGTAGAAGGGCTTAGCTCTAGCAATACGGCAGCGCTTAGTACATTGCCATCACAATGATTAATGGCGTGCTGGATTGCTTCACGTTCAATTTGCCACATAGGGCGAATTGCGCCATCACTGGTTGTTAGTGGAGGCGTTATTGGAGCATGTTGTGCTGGCATTTTGTGATCGTGAGTCGTTGAAGTGTGCAGCAGCTCTTCAGGGGGGATTGGTGATAATCTAGTTTCGGAGACAGCGGTCTCTTGAGGCGCAGCAACAGAGGGCGATGCTACATTTCGTATTGAAGTAACACTTTTCGGCGTCGCAATATCCATTCTGTTGATTGGCGGCGGTACCATCTCTATAGTCACGCTCGTTTCGTTGTTTAACACCACTATGTTTCTAATGACGTTCTGTAATTGACGAACGTTTCCTGGCCATGGGTAACGTTTGAGTTGTGTCTGTGTTTCTTTGTCTATGGATTTGAATTTCTTTTTATCTTGCTTAGCGTACAGCTTTAAAAAGTGGTTAGCTAAGGTGAGAATATCACTCCCGCGTTCTCTTAAGGGGGGCATTTCGATAGGCACGACATGTACCCGATAGTAAAGGTCTTCTCGGAATCGGCCTTCTTCAACTTCAACGAGTGGGTCACGGTTAGTTGCACAGATAATTCTGACATCAACTTTTATTTCTCGATTACCACCTAACGGTGTGAAGGTTCCGGTTTGCAAGAATCTCAGCAGCTTTTTTTGCATCTCCAATTCCATTTCACAAAGTTCATCAAGAAATAGGGTTCCGCCATTGGCCTGCATTGCTGCACCTTTACGATCGGTTGTCGCTCCAGTGAAAGCGCCTTTTACGTGACCAAAAATTTCACTTTCCATCAAATCACGAGGAATCGCACCACAGTTAATGGCAACGAATGGTTTACCGTTACGTTGACTTTCTTGGTGAATGGCTTCTGCGCAGACTTCTTTACCTGTACCACTTTCGCCGTTGATGAATACGCTTGCGGTGGTGGGGGCTACCGAGTCAATGATTTTGTAGACTGCTTGCATGGGTAAACAAGAGCCAATGAAATTATGAAAGCGGTTACGATCGAACTTACTCTGGATGTCGTCGACAAGGTTTTCGAGCTTAGTTCTACGCAGGTGGAGGTTGATTGACGTTCTCAGGCGGTCGGCCTGAATGGGTTTCTCTAGAAAATCTTCTGCGCCACGTTGAATGAGGTCAACAGCGATATTCACGGAACCATGCGCAGTTGCGATTACAACGGCCGTGGGAATGTCATTATCACTGATCCAATCCAATACTTCTTCACCCTGCATATCGGGCAGTTTCAAATCAAGGATAACCAGTTCTGGAGCGTGTCTTTCAATGAATATTTTTGCTTCAGTACCAGTCTCAACATGAAATATATCGTAAGGCTCGTCTTTAACATACTGTTTGTAGAGCACAGCGAGAGAGGTGGAGTCTTCAACCAACAATACTTTAGGGCGCATTGAGTCTTCCTTTTGAAACTTTATCCTAACCAATCAATAGCATAGTGATATGCAACCATCAACATGAAACAAGTAGAATTGTTATCTACGTGTACAATATCTTTAATAACACTTGGTGAGTAACGAATAGTTCTTAGTTACTGGATCTTAACAATAAATGTGATTAAGCCTACTGCAGATACTTAAATAAGTATTGATACCGTCCTATTCGAAGTTTTGCTTTTCCAGGATAATTCGAAAGCTGACTTATTAACTAAAGCCTTCGTTTTTTCTTTTCAGTAAGGCCTTAATTGAACGGTCTGCGAGCTCTAACAACTCTTCAACCCTAAGAAAGGCGGCATCATACTCTTGCTCTAGACATTGTTTTTCTAAAGTTCGAGACAGTACTGATAGAGGGCGGTTGCCTAACACCAATGCAGTACTGCCTATAGTGTGTACTTCAAATTCGAGGGCTTGTGCGTCGTTATTGGTGGCGGCATGTCTAATGGCGGCTAAGCGCGTTCGTGATTCTTCAACGTAGTGATCGATTAAAATAGGGATAACCTCCGCACTTGTGTCATGAATTAGCTGTTTTATAATTCGCTCATCAACAAGTTCTGCACCCACTTCTGCAGAGATGTCTGAAGCTAAAGTCGAGTTGTCCACACTAACTCCTTTATTGTCCCGTGAGTAAATACGCTCGATTGAGGTATATATATTTTGAGCATTATTAAGTTTTAGTCATTTACTAGAATAATTTCAACTGCTTGTCGGTAAAAGATGAGAATTAGTCGACGGGCTCTAGCTAATGACTTTATAAAGGCCTGAATGCAGATCTATACCTCGTTGTTCTTGAATGTTTTTAAAGGTGTCGAACCTATAGACTATGAGCGAAAATGTGATTTCTTTTCTCTAAAAATCAGTTTCTTAATGATTTCCTCAGTAAGAGGATTGATTATGTAGGGTTTAAAGGCTGGAAGCGCTAGGAAGGGAGAAAGCTGTCAGTTTTAAATGACAGCTAACGGATTACATCGACAGGTTTAAGAATTCATTACGATGCAGCCTATTCGCCAAGTTAACGCGAATTTTTTTGGGAATGAACTTCATCCGATTAATCTGCCTAACGAGTTCTTGAGCGAAACTAGGATGTTGTTTCATATTCATTACGCAGCCCATGAGAGAGATACTTTTTGCGTCGAGTAGTTGCTTAGCTTGCTCTAGATGATGAGTCGACGTTTCACCATAGGCGACAACCAGTAATGCACAATCACAAGCACTTGCGACGGATTGAGCTGGGATATTGCCTTTGTTGATATTCAGTAGTGGTGAGGTATCGACGATGACACGATCATAGCTGTGCAGCCATTGGGTTACTGCTTTTTGAAGCGTCGAAGGATCTTTGTATGCCAGTTGAGCAGATGCCAATTGTGGGGCCGGGACCCCAAGGAACATACGTTGTGACTCTATGTGCTCTATAAGTTGGCCTGACTGATCTTCTTCACGCATGTTTACGTCCTTAAACCCAGGGTTAAACAGGTTAAGGTCTACGTAAAGCGTAGAGTGACCTGCCAACAAAAAACGTTCTGCAAGTGCTGTGGCGATAGATGTTACACCGTCACCAGATTGGCAAGCCGTAACACAAATTGAACGCTGACCGTTAAGTTCCGAAGCTAAATACAATTGTTCAACTTCGGCATGCGTGGCTGAAATAGTCATTATAAAGCCCCTATAAGAACGATGGTGGTCGTGAGACGAAGAATGTCATCTAACCCTACACGGGCTTTTTCAAGAAAACTTTCACGACGGTCAGGAATGTAAATGGTGTCACCCGCGCGCAATACCGGTAAATTGTAAATATTCGCGGTTTTACTGAACTCGATAAGGTTGAAGGTGCGTGCTTGGCCTTGGCAGCAAGACATATTGACGATGGTAATTTTCTCTACGTAAGCATTGTCGGTAGGACCTGCTGCTTCTGCCAATATATCAAGGATCGTCATATTGTCGTTGAACACATAACGACCAGGGTTGTTGATAGCGCCCAGCACTCGAACGGTTGCTTCTTTTGGCGTATCTAACCAATTCTTGTTTTTCTCTGGGATGTAAATGGTGTCACCAGTGGTCACGTTTGGCAGCAATGATTCATCACCAGTTTCAAAGTAAACGGATAAGTTTAGCTTGCTTACTTGCGAATAGGTTTTGTCACGATGTGTCACTCTAATATTGTGTATATCGGCACCTTTAGCTGGGCCATCAGCGGCAGACAATATGTCTAAGAAGTGCATGTCCTTGGTAAAACGGTAACGGCCGGGGGAATTCACTTGACCAAAAACGTAGATCGAAGCATCTGAGCTTTGACGAACCCATTGTGATTTATTGTCTGAAGGATCTTGTGGTAAGTCGTGAACACGGACGATTGAACCAGCTCGAATCGAGGGCATTTGATCTCGTGGGGCGCCGTTTTTAATAAACTCATCAAGGTTAAAGACAACCAGTTTTCTTCCTGTCACCACCTCAATTTTTGACGTGTCTGCACGTAGAGTTGGGCCTCCCACGTGAGCTAACAAACCCATGAAATTCATTTCATCTGACCATTCTATACGACCGGGTCGATTCACCTCACCAATAACATTAACGGCTCTATCGGGCGTAATTTTCAACCAAGACTTCTCATTCATATCGGTTTTTTCAGGAACGAAAATCGCGTCACCCGCCTGAATTGAGGGGGGATCTGAATCTGATATGCCTTCAGTATAGGCTGCTAGGTCAAATTTAAGTACACGGCCATTGGATTTGATAACGCGGATTTGTCTAGACTCAGCAAATCGAGTCGGACCACCAGCATTCGCAAGAATGTCCATAAATGTCGCGTCTTTTTTACCTTCAAAAGCACCAGGTGCAGCTACTTCTCCCATGACGTAAACTGTATTCGCACCAGATTTAATCTCTTCTTCTTGTTTCGGTACAAAAATGGTTGAGCCGGGTTGAAGGACGGGCAACAAGCTTTCATCTCCAGAGTCTAGGTAGCGCTTAAGGTTAAACAGAGTCGGTGTGTTGTTCGAAATTACGCGGATTTGTTCGACGCCGGCATAACGGGTTACACCACCAGAACGCATCAGTACATCAACTAAGTCGGTGTTCTCTTTGTAAGTAAACGAGCCAGGTGCGTTCACTTCACCAAACACCTTAATGGCGTTGCGAGAATCGGCACTGTCGCCAGAGTTAGCAAGTTTTGCTGCATCAAACTCTTGCTCGATGTTGCCTACTAACGGAGAAGCTGGAACAAACAGGGAGTCGAGCGATTTAAGCGTTGGTAAGGTAGATTCATCACCAGAATCAAGGAAACGTTTATAGTTAAACTCTGTCTTACCAGCCCCGCGTTTTAAGATAAGTTTGTCTAATTGTGCGCCCGGACGCAGACCACCCGCAGCATACAATGCCATTTGAATACTAGAGCCCAATGACAATGTGTATTCACCTGGCTTTTCTACGTAGCCTTGAACAGCGATAATGATTTGCTGCTCTTTCACGTAAACTGAAGCGTTAGTTAGATCTTTATATGCGGAGGCTAGTGCTTCAAGCACGACTTGATTCAACTGGTCGTTATCGTAACCCGCGACAAAAATTGTACCCACTTCCGGAAGAGTGATTCGCCCGCGCTTGTCAACCTGAAAACCTGTATTCAAGGTGACTTCTCCGGGTAAATTGACTTGAATAAGATCTCCCACTTGTACTGCACCTGAAAATTTGTCTTCTGCATTGATTGTGGCTGCAAAGCATAGCGAGATGGTAATAATAAACGTCAGTAGTATTTTCATAGTGCGACTCCCATTTTTGCCGCATTTTCATGCGAGATCACTTCAATGCTTACCCGACGATTGGTTAAACGTGTTTCGTCATTCTCACCTTCGAAAAGTGGTACTGTTTCACCGACTGACACTGCTTTGATTCGTTGTGGGCTTAACCCAAAGATAGTGAGGTAACGCTCAACTTGTTTAGCACGGCCGAGCGCCAGTTTGTTGTTGTAAGTTTCTGATCCGCTTGCGTCTGCATGCCCCGTAACAATAAGGTCTAGCGATTTATTTTGCTTTAAAATATTGGCCGCCTCAGCGAGGTGTCCCATGTACTTAGGATTTACTTCGGTAGAGTTTTTCGCGAATTGATTGTCGACATTGAGTAGGTCATACAACTGCTCAATCACCGACAGTTGCATACGGAATTGGCTTTCATTCTTAGGAGGTTCACAACGAGCCTGTGAGGTCACATAATCAAGTTGGAGCTCAAGTTCATTAAGGCGTTTTCTTTGAATAACCAAATCGTTAGCAGCATCTAACAACAACCCACCTTGCAGTTCGCGTGCAATTCGGTTTTGCTTTTCGATGGCTTGAAGTACCGCAGCAGGAAAGCACCAACGAGCGCCTTCCTGAATTAAGGCATTTAGGTGCAGTTTTGCTAATTGCCAATCAAAGCGTAAGCCGTGTTCTGGGCCGAGTGGTTCGTCAGGCATGACTGGCGATAAATCTGAATTTTGATAGTTAATGGAATCATAACTTTCAGCCAATCCTCCCGTGCCTTGCTCCGGGTAGCTTGTACAACCAAGAACAAGAAAAGACAGAGAAAGGCTTATATAATTTTTCAGTATTTTCATGCCAACGTCCTTTGTTTTCTATTTTTATTATTATGTTTTGTTATTTCTAGCTTAGTGGATCTTCATGAATTAGTAGGATTTTTTGAGTTAACTGGGATCGCGTGGCCAATGCGAAGTAGCTGCATAATTTCAAGAGGTTGCCCTGAGACATTTTCTAAACGCATATTTCTTTCTCGCTCCGTAAGACGTTTGAACATATAAACAATGGCACCTACACCTGATGAATCAAGAAACTGAACTTGGCTAAAATCCACTTCGATTTCTTGATGCCCATAATTTGAAATAACATCATCAATATCGGCTTGCGCCTCGCGGCTACCTGCTGCGTCTAAGTTGCCAAAAATAGAAAGAGTCAGTGTTGTAGTGTCTAAGTCAATTTTACGTAATTCCATAATGCTATCTCCTTTAATGTATGACTTAACAAGAGCATGTAGCATGCCAAGTTTAATTTTATTGTTTTTCAATGAGTTACAATGTCTATTGTTTTTAATCTCATATTGATAGAGGTTGTTTCTCAATATGAGAATTAGAAATGAGCTAATTTTTGTGAGTTATAAGTCATTAATTTTATGAATGAAATTTAAAATTAAATAAGGTTGATGTCTGGATCGCATCTTATTCCAAAGTTTGTCTATCTGTGGAGTGGAACGCTTAGGATTGAAGGAGTTATTAATACGGAGCAGATAATGAGGCTAACCAAACTGGCTATAGCGACTTTATGGGCGTGTTCGCTTTCATCTCATTCATACAATTTACCGCCAGAAAATTTAATCTTGGCAAACACATACCAGCAAGGTATTGATGTTTCTGAATATTGGAAAAGTGAAAAGCTCGATGGGATTCGGGCGCTGTGGGATGGTAACCATCTCTATACTCGTAACGGAAACCAGATTTATGCACCAACGTGGTTCACTGAACAGCTACCAAAGGTCCGCCTTGAAGGGGAGTTATGGGCCGGTAGAGGCAAGTTCCATTTAGTGCAATCGACTGTTCTTGATCATACCCCTAGTGATACAGCATGGCGTGAAATAAAGTTCATGTTATTCGATATGCCGGGAGCGGCGGGAGATTACCAAAAACGCTACTATAATATCTTGCATTGGGTGAGTTTAATTGACGAGTCTCATGTTGGTTATATTGAACATGTCCCAATCCAAAATGAAAAGGCGTTATTTCATCAGTTAGACAATATCGATGAACGTAACGGGGAAGGTTTGATGCTCCGCAAGATCACAAGTCGTTATCAGGCAGGTCGAAGTAATGATCTTCTAAAACTGAAAAGACATCATGATGCGGAAGCAACAGTCATTGGTTACAAAAGTGGTACAGGAAAATACAAGGGGATGATGGGTTCAATTTTGGTCCATACGGAAGAGGGGGTTGAGTTCTATATCGGTAGTGGATTTAGCGATAAAATGAGACTGTCACCTCCTGAAATCGGCAGCAGGATTACCTTTCGTTATAATGGCTTTACGCAAAATGGAAAACCGAAGTTTGCCCGCTTCGTTCGAGAGAAGAGTGAATATTAGACCACATTCACTGAACTCATACAGTAAAAAATTGAGCTCTAGACTCTTATCGTAAGAAAGTCAGAGCTCTTTTTTATTTGTGGTATCGGTTCTATCAATTTAGCAATTGAGCATTTAACGAGAACTAAATTCTAACTGTACAACGTCATCTTGCTTGTGCATCCAGTGCAGGCGCATACCAAGCATCATTGCGGCTGAAGTGAGTCCGATAATGAAACCAATCCAGAAGCCGTGAGCCCCCATTGGTTCCACAAGCCAATCCGTCATCCCAAGAATATAACCCGTCGGTAGACCAAGTAACCAATACGCAATAAAGGTTATGTTAAAAATAGAACGCATGTCTTTATATCCACGTAATGCACCCGCCGCGATCACTTGAATCGCATCAGTACATTGATATACCGCAGCAAAAATAAGAAGCTGCATAGCAATGGTGATCACTGCGGTATTTTCTGTATACAGTAATGATACTTGTTCTCTAAACAATACCGTCAATGCTGCGGTCATAAAGGCGGTAACCAAACCAACAATAATCCCTACATGGGTCGCAATCTTAGCGCCTTCGGTATTATTCTCGCCCAGCTTATGTCCCACACGAATACTCACTGCAGCGCCGATACTCATTGGAATCATAAACACCAAAGTCGAGAAATTAATTGCGACTTGATGCGCTGCAACCACTAGTGAACCTAATGGGGCAACCAGAAGAGCAACTACCGCAAACAAGGTCACTTCAAAGAAAAGTGCCGCGGCTACGGGAAAACCTAGCTTAAATAAACGGATTTGTGCTTTTAATTCAGGTTTATGGAATTGACCAAAGATGTTGATCTTCGCGAGACGCTTCGAAGTGAGTATGTATGCAAATAGTAGAGCAAACATTATCCAATAAACGATAGCCGTTGCTACGCCACAACCAATACCACCCAGAGCAGGAGCTCCAAGCTTACCGTATACAAACATCCAGTTAAGCGGGATGTTTAGCAACAAACCAATAAAACCAATCACCATTGCAGGTTTAGTTAAAGACATACCGTCAGTAAAACTTCTTAAGGTTTGGAAAAGTAAGAAAGCAGGTACCGCAAACATTACCGCATGCATATAGCCAATGGTCTTTTGAGCCATCAAGGCTTCAATGTCCATTAGCTCAAGTATGGCTTGAGTTTGAAAAAGTACGCCAATGATCGGCAGTGATATCAATAACGCCAGCACCGCGCCTTGTTGAATCTCGTATGGAATTTTAACTTGACGACCTGAGCCATTAAGTTGAGCAACCACTGGGACTAATGCCATCAATAAGCCTACACCGAACAAGATCGAAGGAAGCCAAATACTCGCAGCTATTGATACTGCGGCCATGTCAATAGCACTCACGCCACCGGCCATCACAGTATCGACGAACCCCATTCCGGTTTGTGCTACGGATGCGATCAATACAGGGGTCGCAAGTTTGATTAGATTTGAGGCTTCTTCTTTGTAACGATGCACAAATTACTCCAAATTAGATTAGTAGTATGAGGGATAGACGTTCAGAATAAATCAGAGGCACTGATCATTAAGCTTCCATTGGACGAATCATAAAGAAATGTCACAATAACTGCTATTAAAAACTGATAGTAATACGCTAAATAGGAATTTTATGTTTACAGGTATCGTTCAAGGAATGGCAACATTGGTTGCTATAAATAAAAAAGAGTTGTTTCAGACTCATACCATTGAGCTAACAGATGAAATGATTGAAGGATTAGTGATTGGCGCTTCATTAGCTCATAACGGTTGTTGCTTGACTGTCACTGAAATTTCAGGAAACCAAGTTGCATTTGATTTAATGCAAGCAACGTTGAAGTTAACGAACCTTGGTCAATTGAATGTTGGAGATCAAGTAAATGTAGAGCGTGCGGCCAAGTTTGGCGATGAAATTGGTGGTCACAGTATGTCTGGGCATATTGCTCTAATGGCTAAACTTGTTGAAGTGATCAAAACTGAAAACAATCGTACACTATGGTTCGAATTGCCGGAAGCATCGATGAAATATGTACTTAGTAAAGGCTACATTGGTCTAGATGGGTGTTCATTGACTATTGGTGAAGTTGAAGACAATCGTTTTTCTGTGCATTTAATACCAGAAACATTAAACCGAACTCTATTTGGTGGTCGTAAAGTAGGGGACGATATAAACATTGAATTCGATCCTCAAACACAAGCCATTGTAGATACGGTTGAACGCGTACTAGCTAATCAGAAATAGCTCTGTTTACTTCAAAGTTTCGTTTATCCTCGGATTAGCCCGATACATTGCGATAAAGACACAATATAATTAAAAAAGAGCGCTTGATGTGCTCTTTTCTCTCTCGTGTAGGGCATCAATACATGCTACTCAAAACACCTGCTCGTCATCAGCGTCAATGGATAGACTTATTTTTTCTCTTATCTCGTCGACCTGCATATCTAAGTGAATCGGATTGCAACATACAGGACAATCGTCATAAAACTCCTGGCTGCCGTTGGACGCATCAAGCGTTATATTGATGGCGTGCCCGCAGTGAGGGCAGGAGACATGTTTTTCGGTGTATTTATGCATGGCAAATTCTCCTCACTGTAACCAATAGCAACCCTAGTTAATTACTGTGATTAGCATTAAACGGCCTGAATCTTCTGAATACACGCTTCGGTTTGTGCCAAGTAATGACCGCCAAATTGATTGCAGTGGTTAAGAAGATGGTACAAGTTGTAAATGTCTTTCCGATCAGTATAGCCAACGTCGAGTGGATTGATGCTTTGGTAACCTTCATAAAACTCTTTTGGAAACCCTTCAAACAATTCGGTTAATGCCAAATCACATTCATGATCGCCCCAATAACAGGCTGGATCATAACAGATTGGACCAAAAGCTGTGTTCGCAACATTACCATACCAAAGATCACCATGAAGCAAAGAAGGGCGAGGGTTGTGGCCAGCGAGGCGCATATTAACAACATCGACGAGTTCATCAATATCACCGAATTTAATGCCTTTTTCTTTCAACAGTTGCAGTTGAAAACCAATGCGTTGTTCTGAGAAAAATCGGCCCCACTTCTTATGCCAAGGATTAGGCTGCAGTGTACTACCGATGTAATTGTCTTGATCGCAACCAAATTCTTTCTGTTCACCCCATTGATGAAGTCGAGCAAGTTGAACGCCGAAATCAAAGCTATTATTGCCGGTTTCTAGCGGCTTGGTTGGTAAGTAATTAAGAATGATGAATGAGCACTCTTTGGTTTTACCAATAAGTACGAGTTCGGGAACATAAACCGTGGAGGTCTCTCTCAACAAACGCAAGTTCTCGGCTTCAATTTCGAACTTTGGTAAAAATTCTCGCTGATTCACTTTCACAAAGTAACGCTCGTTACCATCACTTATCATATAGCAATCATTAATGTCGCCACCAGAGAGTTTGGTGCGTTCAGTAATCTGGAAGCTAAATAGAAGTGTATCTGAAAGCTGTTGAGAAATGGCTTGCCACATAGAAAACCCTCAGGGAATGTTTGTTTAATAGCAATAGTTTAGGATAAATCTGAGTAATTTATAGATGTACTCGTCAATGTTCTTGTTTCTTATTCATCTTATGTTGATTCATTTGGTTAATTTGTGAACTCGAACTATTTCAAATTCATTGATAAATAAGAATAAATTGAAAATACGATGTCATAAATGGTTTGAGACGAGTCTCACAAACGGCACGTTTTGGATCGTAATAAACTGGAAAAGTCGACATGACTTGTTATTGTTTCAGCTTCATCTTAGGTAAAGCCTCTGAGTGATAGAATGTACTATCATTCAGTGGAAAGCCACGCTGCTGGAACACTCGTCTAACTCTTTGGAAGCATGTGACTGTCTATGTCATCCGTATATTGCTTGAAATTCAAGCTTAAAGACTCATTAGGAGCATTTTAATATGATTTTTAGTAATAAAGTGATGACAAACAACTTCATTTACATAGTATTAGGCAATTACGTATTAATCTGCTCTAGAGCTTAAAACGGAGATTTATTGTGGTTGTAGAAACCGATGGCTATTTGGCTTTGATCGAACACTTATCATTTAACTTAGATGTCTTTACGAATAGTAATGGCTATACAGGTAATGAAAGTGTTGAAGACATCATTACTGACATGATTTCAACTAACATCATGGCTATTTTCGAGCAAAATCCCGAGTTACATTCCAGCGTTCGTTTTCAGCTATTGAAAGAAGCTGATGCCGTAGTAGCTGATTTAGGTGAAGTGCTAGCCGGTGTGTGGACCAAAAAAGCAACCAACGAGCAAATCGTATTTCTAGACGAATACATCGCTTTGGTGAAAAACCTATTTGATTCAGCCGTCGCTAAATACGATTAGATAGAACTGATATTATGATGCACGCTTACCTAGCATATTAGTGAGCGTGTAATGTCGGGTATAAGCCTGCAGTGGATCTGTTATAAACGCCTAAAGTGCCAAAACTTGGAAGCCCAATAAGGGTTATCCAGCCTCGATATAATCACACCTTTCGATGTAGAAGCATGTAGAAATTGATTATTTCCGAGGTAGACACCTACGTGTCGCACAGTCATCGATGTCTTAAAAAACACCAAGTCGCCACTCGTTGCCTGTTCATACGCAATTTCTTTTCCCTTTTGACTTTGATCTTTTGTGGTTCTTGGTAAAGCTTGTTGGGTCGCATTTTGCACGGCAATCTGCACAAAAGCGGAGCAGTCTACACCTCTAAATGAGGTTCCACCGAAATGGTACGGCACGCCTTTCCACTGCTCATACACGCTCATGTAAGCATTTTTAGTCAATTGTTCTGACTTTGATAAAGGTTTCTGTGCGGTTTGACTAAGCTGAGAGGGAGACGGGGTCGAGCTACATGCAGCTAATGTTGCGAAAGTTATTGTAACTGCAAGCATTTTTCTGAATTTCATATGTAACTCTTCTGAAAAAAAAATGAAATAAAAACGTCATCAAGGACTTCTAGTATACAAACTAACTTAAGGATATCTCTTTTCGTAGTCAAACTGGATTTCACATGCCCGACACAAATTTATCAACAAAACCCTCACGTTATACATTCTCGCTCATCCAAACCGTCACTACCGTATTTATCTCCATTCTTTTACTCGTTAGTTTTTTGTCGATGGTCAGCATAACGGGAGTTGAACGGATTGGGGGTCACTTCAACGCGTTGTCCGAACGAGCACTACCATTAGCTCTTCATAATGCAGAACTGACACAAAACGTGTTAGAGCAGGTGAAGCTCCTCACTTACAGTACTCAATCGAAAGATCTAAACACATTGAATACGACTCGCTCATCTATTGAACAACTCGTCGAGTCAAGTAACAAAGTGCTAGAGGAACTCCTTTTTATCTCTCAATCTTTTCCCGAAGCGATTTCTGTTGAACAAAAGCAAAAACTAACTGAAGACATGGCGGCATTAAAGCTTATGACCAACAAGGTCTTGATGTCTCAAATTGAGATTCAAAATAAACAAAATCATATTGATGGCCAAGTCGCTGAGTTTCGCTATGGTGTAAATTCAATTGGACCTGAGATGAATCGTATTAGCTCTTTTCTTGTTCAGGAAAACCCCGCTGCACACGATGCCGCCAACCGCTTCACGGCGAGTGCTTCGTCAATGGCGAATACCTTCTTAATGCTGATGATGCAATCGGACTTAGACAAAGCTGAAAGTGAGTTTCGAGAGTTACGTAATCGCATGGCTGGGATCAATCTCGCTTATGACGATTTTTCAGAATGGCACCCTGATATCACTGAGTTTGCAAGTTTAACGGCCCCTTATGAGATGGTTCAGACTGGATTCCAAGACAATGGTGTCTTAAAACAAATCCTGCTAAAGCTTAAGTTAATCAAGCAACAAGAGGCCGACCTTGCTGAAGTGATAAAGCTTGCCAACACCGTAATAAGTACCTTAAATCAACTGTCTAATACTGCATCCATATTAATTGATGAAAGTGAATCTGTGGTCAATCAAACGATAGCGACCATTGACAGAGTGCTATTTATAAGTGGATTAGTGATCGCCGCTATTATTGCTACTTCATGGTTTGTGTTACGCCGTTGGGTCAATAAAGGGCTCAAAAACATCACTTGCCAACTAAGCTCCCTTGCTGAGCACGATTTTTCAAAGCAAAGCGAACTGGTTGGGCCAAGAGAGCTTCAAGTTATCGCTTCGAAGCTCAATAGCGTTGTAGACTCGACTGCCGATTCTGTACGATCGGTGACGCGTAACTGTGAAACGCTTTACCAAACAGCAGAAGTAAGCCACGACGCTGCAGAACAAACTAATTCTAGCTTGAACGAGCAAAACGAATCGCTGCAGAACATGATCACCACCATTACTGAACTGGAAGCGTCAATCGGTGAAATAGCACGTATCTCGAATGCATCGAACGACGACGCACAAGTCGCAGAAGACGAGTCAGTCAATGGTAGCCAAGTCGTTGGGCTTAACCAGCAACGTTTGCAAGCGTTAGAACAGTCACTAAGCATGAACGAAGAATCAATGGCCGACCTTGATGGCCGCGTGAAACAGATTCGTGAAATGGTCGATATGATCAGTGGCATTGCAGAAAACACCAACTTATTAGCACTGAATGCAGCGATTGAAGCAGCGCGAGCAGGCGAACAAGGCCGCGGTTTTGCTGTCGTTGCTGACGAAGTACGCAAATTGGCGAGTGGCACATCTCAACAAACCACCAACATTCGCAATATGATGAATGAGCTGGTGGCTGCGGCTGACCGCTCTCGAACGTCTGTCACAGAATCTCGAAGTGAAATGGCCAACGCACTGCAAACTAGTGAGGACGTGAAGCAAGCTTTTGAAAAAATAGACGTTGCGGTTAGCCAGATAAAAGGACGTGTTGAGCAAATTATGGTGGCAACAGAACAACAAGCACGTGCAACGGTGGACGTGACACATTCAATCACGCGCGTTTCTGAACAAGGTGAAAATACCAAGCTTCAACTTGAATCAATGATTGAAAGTTCAGAACAAGTGGCCGAGATAGCGGGACATCAGCAGGAAATGCTTCACAAATACCAGTTTGATGCAGAAAAATAGCGAATATTTCTAGTGTCTTAAGAACTTAAAAACTGAACCACAATAATAAAGCAAAACTTTCGGATAGCTTGTTAGTTCTTATTTTTCTGATTATATCTAAATGGCTGGGTAATCAACTTATCTAGCCTTTGTTCTTTTCCATCGCGTATTTCAGGAACGCCAATGCTTACCTTGTCATGGCCAAGCTTAGGTTGAGCGCGATAGGTTTTGAACCAAATGTCCCACACCGATAAGAAGAAACCAAAGTTCGAATGGGTTTCTTTAACAATGACAGAGTGGTGAACTCGATGCATGTCGGGCGTGACAATCACCTTGCGTAATTGCTTATCGAACCATAACGGCAAACGACCATTACTATGGTTGAACATCGCACTCACATTCAACACCACTTCAAATATCACCACCGCTAAAGCCGGTACGCCGAGTACAAAAATCAATGCGACTTTAATCAGCATCGATAAGATCATCTCAATCGGGTGGAAGCGTGTGCCTGTCGTTACGTCAATATCTAGGTCTGCGTGATGAACTCGATGTAACTTCCATAGCCAAGGAATACGGTGAAACACCAAGTGTTGGAGGTAAATAGCACAATCCAACAGCAACACGCATATCAGAATGCTAAGCTCTTTAGGAAGTGACAGGGTATTGAATACCCCCCATTGATTATCTTGTGCGATAACCGCCGCTTGGAACGCAGCGATAGGGATTAGAGTGGCTAATAGAAAACTATTCAAAGTGACTAGCGCGAAGTTATTCCCCCAACGAAACCATTTGCTTTGAGTCAATGTTTTACGTGGGAAATGTTGTTCCCATAGAGCACACAATCCAAAAGCGACAATAAAACAAACAAGGCGAAGTAGCGATGGGTCCTGCATAAGAATTCCTTCTATCATTATCAAGCCACTGTAAGTACAATCGTTCCACTTTTCTAGTTCTATCTGTCGTTATTGTCCATGAGAATCCATGCTTTCCACCGTTTATACCAACACCGTTTATCTCTTTCTACCAAACCGTTTAATGCGCGCGGGTGTAAAGTAATACGATGTGAGTACTGCAAAATCAAACAAGACAGTTGTATCTGTGAACATCAACCAGACATAGATACGAACGTCGCGACCATGTTGATCTTGTCTGATAACGAAATCTTAAAGCCAAGCAACACAGGCCGTTTGATTGTGGATACCGTAAAAGACAGTCATGTTTACCTTTGGCATCGTACAGAGCCAAACACAGAGATGCTGGAAGTACTCAAAGACGACAAGTATCAGCCTGTCATTGTGTTCCCTGAAGACTACACCGATGACAAAACGCGAGTGGTTCAAGACTTACCACAAATGCGTGACCCAAATAAAAAGCTACTGCTAGTTTTCATCGATGGTAGCTGGCGTGAAGCAAGACGTATCTTCAGACGTTCTGAGTATCTGCAAGATTTACCGGTGCTGTCGATTGAGCCTGAATCGGTTTCCCAATACATGATGCGTAAGTCAGACAACGATCAACACCTCTCTACTGCTGAAGTCGCTAGCTTAGTATTAAAACAAGCCGGTGAAGGAGAGGGCGCGAAGACTTTGCAGCTTTGGTTTGAAGCCTTTCGTGAAAGCTATATGTTGAGTAAGACTCGTTATAAGTCGGATCCGACCAAACCAAGTCTGAACGCTTTCATAGAGCACGGTAAAAATGAGAAGTCACTCTAACCTTTAACCACTTTGTGCTGACTTGTTGTTCAAACGGACTCGAACACGAGATAAGTTTGTTATCTATCACGGTTTGTAGGGGGAGTGTTATGGATAATGCTCCTTAGTTTTTTATTTACAAAAATTTGTTTGCCCGAATTTAGGGAAAAATTGGAGAGATTTCATGTATTACGGCTTCGATGTTGGCGGCACAAAAATTGAGTTTGGTGCGTTCAATGAAAAACTTGAGCGAGTAGCAACCGAACGCGTACCAACGCCTACTGAAGATTATCAACTGCTACTTGATACGATTGCCGGTTTGGTAAAAAAATACGATAGCGAATTCTCTTGCGAAGGCAAAATTGGCCTTGGTCTTCCTGGCATGGAAAACGCAGACGACGGCACAATGCTGGTTGTTAACGTACCAGCTTCAACAGGTAAACCACTACGTAAAGATTTAGAAGCGCTTATTGGTCGTAGTGTAAAGATCGAGAACGACGCAAACTGTTTTGCGCTTTCAGAAGCGTGGGATGACGAGCTTAAAGATGAGCCATCAGTTGCTGGCCTGATTCTAGGTACTGGCTTCGGTGGCGGTTTAGTTTACGAAGGTAAAGTGTTCTCTGGCCGTAACCACGTTGCGGGTGAGCTCGGTCATATGCGTCTTCCTATTGATGCATGGTTTCACCTTGGCGACAACGCACCACTATTAGGCTGTGGTTGTGGTAAGAAAGGTTGTCTAGACAGCTACTTATCTGGTCGTGGCTTTGAGTTGATTTACGAGCACTACTTCGGTGAAAAGAAGAAAGCGATTGAGATCATCCAAGCGTACAACGAAGGTGAGGCGAAAGCGGCTGAGCACGTAGATCGCTTCATGGAGCTCTTGGCTATCTGTTTCGCGAACCTGTTTACCGGTCTTGACCCACACGTTGTTGCATTAGGCGGCGGTCTTTCAAACTTCGAGCTTATCTACGAAGAGATGCCAAAGCGTGTGCCTAAGTACCTGTTGTCTGTAGCGAAGTGTCCTAAGATCATCAAAGCGAAACACGGTGATTCAGGCGGCGTTCGTGGTGCTGCATTCCTTAACATCAAGTAAGATCTATTTGATGTAAGTTATTTAAAAGCACAAATAAAAATGCCGCAATCTCGAAAGAGGTTGCGGCATTTTTTATGGTTTGGTGTTTTCGTCTCTCTAACTCAAAACAAAAAAACTAGAAGTCAGAAGCTTAAGGCTTATTTCTTCTTTTTACCTACACCTAGGTTGTCTTTTTGCTTCAACGTAAGCTTAGTAAAGCCAAGCTTGCGGAAGTAGTTGTCCTGGTAGTTACGAACCGCTTTAGTATCGGAAATCAACTCAAGCTGTTGCTCAGTTTTAAGATACTCAGAGATGTCGATGCCTTCCGCTGCAGCAACCGCTTCTTGGATCGTGCGGTGTTCTTGTTTTGAAAACAGTAACTCTTTTTCTTCGTCTTTGTACGTGTACAGAATGGTACGAGCCATAATGCGCTCCAATAGAATTTTTACTTTGGGCGCACTCTACATAAAAACCGTACGTCGCTCAAGGTAATGGTAAGAAATCTTAAGATTATCGTCTTAACGCTTATCGCTATATGAGCTTTGAATTAAACGCGGCCCTGCAGAGGAATAATAGTCACTGTTTCGCCAACCTTCACCGTATCAACCGCTGGTGAGATTTCGATCAAGCAGTTTGCTTCACTCATTGAGCGCAGAATACCTGAACCTTGTTTGCCAGTCGTCTTCACTTCAAGCACACCAGATTCGTTCATAGAGAACACACCACGGCTGAACTCAGTACGACCTTGGCGAGAACGTAATTGCTCAGTCGCAACTGCGTTCGCTTTCACTGGCGTCCAGTTCGTTTGACCTTGAAGCTTGCGGATCGCTGGCTCTACAAAGTTAATGAACGACACCATCACAGCAACTGGATTACCCGGCAAGCCGAAGAACGGTTTGTCTTCAATCTTACCGTAAGCAAGAGGACGCCCCGGACGCATATTGATACGCCAGAAGTTGATTTCACCTAGCTTATCTAACGCAAGCTTGATGTAATCCGCATCACCGACAGACACGCCACCTGAAGTCAGAACCATGTCGGTCTCTAACGACGCAGCATGAAGTACATCCATCATCTTTTGTTCGTCATCTTCAATGATGCCGTAGTCAACAATGTCACAGCCTAGCTTTTGAAGCATGCCGATGATCGTGAAACGGTTCGAGTCGTAAACAGAGTTCGGCTTCTGCTCGCTACCCGGAGCTTGAACTTCATCACCTGTAGAGAATACGCCAACTTTCACTTTACGTAGAACAGGGCAGGTACCGAAACCTAATGATGCCATCATGCCCATTTCTGGCGCTTCGATTCGCGTGCCACGAGTAAAGACAGGTTGGCCGATTTCAAGGTCTTCACCCGCCATACGGACATTTTGTCCTACTGAGATTTTAGCGTCTGGGAAGCTAACTGTGTCGCCTTCTTGAACGGCTTGCTCACGCATCACAACCACATCTACACCTTCAGGCATTGGCGCACCAGTCATGATCTTAACCGCTTCACCTTGTTGAACCGTTTTGTCGTAGCTGTGACCAGCCATGACTTCAGCAACCAGTTGGTAACTATCCAGTTCTAAATCTTCGCCACGAATGGCGTAGCCATCCATTGCAGAGTTTGTGTTCTGAGGCACGTTGATTGGCGAGATAACATCTTCAGCCAATACACGACCATAACCTTGCTCTAACGCAACAGATTCAATCAGCTCAAGTGCATCAATGCTATCGACAATCTTTTGCTGACCTTGCGTAACGCTTAAGCCAGCAGGAGAAAATGAATCACAACAAACAACAGGTGAATCGTCTTTTGAAGATGAACACGACACTGTTTTGCTTGTTGTCGATGAAGGGGCGAACGACTGAGCATATTTGATGATGAAATCACGAATCGCTTCTAAGTCACTGATCGCCATTTGTGGCAAGTCTGATTCAACTTTGCTGTCTGCGGCGATAGCAATGATGTTGTCATCGTTTGGATAAAGCCAAGGTTTGCCAACTCCGTCACGGTGAAGCTCAATCTTAGGAAAGGCGATGTTCTTACAGCCTTCAACCAGAATTAAGTCCAACGTGTTGGTATCGAAACGTGTAAGCAGATAATCAAAGTCGGCTTCGGCTTGTGGTGTTTCTGTCATCATCACGTGACGGTTACGCGAAGCGATCAGCATTTGATTTGCGCCCGCTTTACGTAGGCGGTAGCTGTCTTTACCTGGCTTATCCACATCGAAATCGTGGTGAGCGTGTTTAAGAACACCCACTTTTAAACCCACATTAGTCAGCAGAGGCAGCAACGCTTCAAGTACAGTTGTTTTGCCTGTGCCGCTGTAAGCAGCAAAGCCCAATAAAGGAAGGTTAGGGCGTTGTTTTGAATCTTTCATTATTGAAGCGTTCCAAATTGGGTGAGCTCTTCTGGCGTATTGAGATTAACAAAGCAGTTAGGCGCGTCGCTAAAGTCGACGTACTCCGTCACACACTCTTTGTAGAGCAAAATGATCTTACGGTCGCCACGTTCTAAAAACGCTTCTAGCTTTGGAAGAACACGTTTGTGGAATAGGGTAAACACAGGTTGTTTATATTCACCATCGTGAGCCACTAGAATGTCGCTGTCTTCCTTTACCGCAGCGCAAAAACGCTCGACAAGGTCGCCACTGATTTGAGGGCTGTCGCAAGGAACAAAGCCCACCCAGTCTGTGGCCGCATTTTTAAGGCCAGCGTGAATGCCACCCAAAGGACCTGGGTAATCAGGGAATGAATCGGAAACAACCGGAGCGAATGTTTGGTAACTGTCTAAGTTACGGTTGGCATTGATGGTGATGCTGACATCTTGTTGTGACAGCTTGTCTATAACGTATTGAATAAGCGGGGAACCGTTGAGCTCAACAAGTCCTTTATCTTTTCCGCCCATACGGCTGGCTTGTCCGCCAGCCAAAATAACCCAACTAGTTTGCGTTGGAAGCAGCATAAATATTCTCTTGTGCTTTGTTCTTTTTAATAACTTGCAGAAGCGGTGATTCTGTCAAAGTGTTGTCTTTGATCCACCACTGCTTCTTACATAAATCGGTTAACGCGTTAGTTTGGTGGCTCGTGATGACTAAACTCGCGCCTCTCTGAAGAAGATCTTCGGCCATAATCACCAATCTTTCAATAGACTCTTTGTCTAAAGAAGCACTTGGTTCATCCATCAGTAAGATTGAAGGCTTGAGAATCCAAGCTCGTGCCATTGCTACGCGTTGACGCTCGCCACCAGACAACACGGAAATGTGCTCGTCTGCTAGGGTTTCTAAACCTACCATCCTTAAAGCATTAATTATTTGAGCTCGCTTATCTTTTTGGCTCTCTTTGTTAAAGCGAACGCCATAAGCGACATTTTGGTACACCGAGCCATCAAATAGGTAAGGGGTTTGATGGAGATAGATGATGTCTTTAAATTTTAGTTTGGGAAACAGGTTATGTTGCCAACTTTGTGTCGGGCATTGAATACGGCCAGAGCTTGGTTTGAGCAAGCCTGACAATATTTTAAGTAGGGTCGTTTTGCCAACACCGTTGTCACCTTTAAGATAAATAGCATCGTTTGGGCCGATAGACAGTTCAGGAATATGAAACAAAACACGCTCTTTATAGCGCATTGAAATTTGCTGCGTTGTTATTTTTATACTCATGACAGCGTTCCTATGTTCTTAAATAGCCTTTTCCTCTCACACTGGAAAGGAAAAAGTTAAGGGCTAATGCCAATGCCAATAAAACCATGCCTAGCGCGACACCTTGTGCGAATGCGCCTTTGTGACTTTCCATAGCAATAGCCGTTGGGATATTTCGTGTCATTCCCATAATGTTGCCGCCGACCATCATCGAACATCCGACTTCGGTTACGATGCGAGAAAAGGCTGCAATGGTCGCTGCCAACAAAGGAAATCGTGTTTCCCAAATTAAAGTACACGCGACTCGAGTGGTTGAAACTCCAAGGGTACGTGCCGTTTCTACCGCTCGGCGATCACTGGCTTGCAGCGCACCGTGCATCATAGCAACCAGAATAGGGAAGCAGATCAGCATTTGGCCCAAAATCATCGCCTTTTGAGTGAACAGCAATTGCCAGTCACCTAAAGGGCCAGAGCGAGAGAGCATCATGTACATCAACAAGCCAATCACCACAGTCGGTATCGCTTGTAAGGTGTTGATCACCGACAGCAGCGCCCATTTACCGGGAAACTCGGTATAAGCCAATATGAAAGCCATGATGATTGCAGGAATAATCACCAGAGAAATGGCAGACAAAGACACGCTGAAGGATACCGCTACGATTTTCCACAGTTCGTGGTCAAAACTGACTAGTAGGTTCATTGCATCAATCGTTGTTTGCCATAGAGTCATGAAGTATCTCGTGTGAATCGACAATAAGTCTTAAAAGGTAATGCTTATATTTAGGTTATAGCTGACACGGGATTCGTTAAACAGGGTGAGTCAGCTATTCATTTTTTGCGAGCTCAATATTCACCCTGTAAGAGTAGTGCAATGACGACTATTCAGCGCTCGCAACAAACAACTGCTTGCCGTGTAGTTTGAAGTCGTTAATCAGTTTCTGACCTTTAGGGTTCACCAACCAATCACTGAATACCTTCGCCGCTTGGTAGTTGATGCTTGGGTAGCGCTCAGGGTTTACAAGAATCACTTGATAAGGGTTAAATAGGTTCTTGTCGCCTTGGAACAATACTTTTAAGTCAAGCTTGTTTTGGTAAGCCAACCACGTGCCACGGTCGGTCATGGTGTAGCCTTGCATTTCAGACGCCATGTTCAGAGTAGGGCCCATGCCTTGACCAACACTGCGGTAGCCACCAAAGTTTGGTTCCATTTTGGTTTGTGCCCAAATCCCCATCTCTTTCTTGTGCGTACCTGAATCGTCACCACGAGACACAAACGTCACATTGTTGGTTGCAATCGCTTTGAACACATCAGCCACTGCTTTTTGAGATTCAATTTTTGCCGGATCGCTTTGAGGGCCAACAATCACAAAATCGTTGTACATCAGTTTACGAGGTAAAACACCGTAGCCTTTTTCAACAAAGTTCGCTTCAGCCTTTGGTGCGTGAGTCATCACCAAATCCACATCGCCATTTTCACCCATGCGAAGAGATTTACCGGTACCCGCCGCTAGAACATCGACTTTAATGCCAGAATCTTTTTCGAATTCAGGCAGTAGGTAATCCAGTAGGCCAGAGTGATAAGTGCTTGTTGTTGTCGCAAGTTTGATATGCGTGGTGTCTTCTGCGCTGCTAGCCGAGTAACTGACGATAGATAGAGCGGCAATCGTTAAGGGAATTGCTTTCATTATTATCATGTCCATTCTGTTATAAATGAATGACACGCTTTCTTTTAAAGAACTCAAAGAAGAGCATGTGCATAAGATGCTAATTTTTGTAATTAGAAATCATCACATTACAAGCAAGCTTAATGCCAATAAATAGTGCATCAGACTTCATTAAATTGCTGTTATTCCGCACAAAACTGCGCCATTTGACCCGATAAAATGCATCAAAATATGAGCTAGGACAAAATGTCGCACGTTGACCCTGTTGATCAAAAGGTTAATTGGTACACTCTGTCCCAACTTTCCCTATCGGCTGATCATTATGTCTTTACCTAGTTCAAGCGCGTCTCATCTCAACTCAAACACATTGACTCAATATCAAGCATTTTCTGTCTTGGTTGTCGATGATGAAATCGGGATGCAAGCAATCCTTAAGAAAGCACTAGGTAAGTACTTTGGCAAGGTATCAAGCGCAGGTTCAGTAGAAGAAGCCGAGGTTCTGCGTTGCAACGAACACTTCGATCTCATTGTTCTCGATATCAACCTTCCAGGTCGCTCTGGTATTGAATGGGAAGAAGCGTTTAACGACAGTGATCGAAAAGCTGATGTAATTTTCATGACCGGCTATGCTGATCTAGAGATGACTATCTCGGCACTTAAGCTTGGTGCTTCAGATTTCATTTTAAAGCCGTTTAACTTAGAACAGATGATACAAGCCGTGCTGCGTTGTATGGACAAGCGCCTAGACCAAAGGATGCAATACGCATTGAAGCGCGATGTTAGCCGTCATATCAAAACAGAATTGATCGGCGGTTCCGACAAAACCAAACAGCTCAAGCTCCTCATCAGCCAGTTTGCACCATCACGAGCATCGGTGTTGATAGAGGGTGAGTCAGGCACGGGGAAAGAGTTAGTGGCGCGTGGCGTGCATGAAGCCAGCAAGCGAACAGGGCCATTTGTGCCAATTAACTGTGGCGCAATTGCTCCAGAACTTTTAGAAAGTGAACTGTTTGGTCACACCTCTGGCGCCTTTACCGGGGCTAAAAAAAACCGCGAAGGTCTGTTCAGAGTTGCAAGCGGCGGTACGTTGTTTCTTGATGAAATCGGTGAAATGCCATTGCCAATGCAAGCCGCACTTTTACGTGTATTAGAGCAAAGAACCATTCGCCCGGTCGGTAGTGAGAAAGAAATTGCCGTTGATGTACGTGTTGTAGCGGCGACCAACCGTAATCTTCAACAAGAGGTAGATAAAGGAAACTTTCGCCGCGATCTGTTCTATCGATTGAATGTATTGAAGATTGACGTGGTGCCACTCAGAGAGCGTCCATCAGATCTTATTGAGCTAGTTCCATACTTCACCCGCCTATTATCGAGTGAGCTAGGCATGCCACTTCCAAACTGGGCACATGAAGATATCTTAGCGATGAATGAATACGAATGGCCGGGGAATATTCGGGAACTTAAAAATTTAGTGGAACGCTGCATTTTATTAGACAAACCACCAGCTCACTATTGGCGTGAAGTGAATGGCGACCCTGCACCAACCAACATATCAGTGACAGTGTCACACGGCGCAGAGGTGCCAAACTTGAATAACGCAGACGCCGTAGAGGGCTACCCAAATACTTGGACACTCAAAGAAGTGGAAAAATCCCATATAGAACAGTTGGTAAGTTTCCATGATGGTAATAAGTCTGCAGCAGCAAGAGATCTTGGTGTTGCACGGAAAACCTTAGAACGTAAATACAAAGACTGGAATACAGAAGGCTCTGAATATGCCGATTAGACGTCAGTGGTGGTCCAAGTGGGCGTTCCGCTTCAAGACTATGGTACGTTACCGTTTATTGTTTCTGACATCTGCGCCGATCATTCTGACGTTGTGCGCGCTTGTTGCTATCACGCTGTATTGGTCGATTCATTATACGTGGCAGGGGGCATTAATTGATGTTGATGAGCGCTTGGACGTCGCCGATAATAGTATTCAACTGATTCAAAGCCAACAGGCCTATAACGTCCGAGCATTTGCTGAGTCTTACAACTTCCGGATCAAACTTTCGAGTGATACTTCAAAAGAAGAGCTCACACGTTGGGTTTCAGAAAACAAATCTCGCTATGAACTCGATTTTCTACGCTGGCATAGTGTCGAACGTATGGATAAGAAGCTGGAATACCTGAATCTGACCCACAAAGCGTCGTTTTTCAGCGTATTAAGCCAAAATGAACTCAGCAACCTAGACCGAGAGCTCGCGAGAAAAGCCGAAGTGCCTATGCTTAACGGACAGAGCGTCGAAACACGAGGTCTAGTCAGTCGCACAGTAGTATCCATCCGGGATGAGAATGACCGTGTAATTGGTTTTCTAGATGGCGGTATCCTACTCAACAACAGTACACAACTCGTCGATCAAATCAGTAACTTGATCTATCCGCAACGCGATGGACTTAATCGTCGTATTGGTACTGTCACCGTGTTCCTTGATGATCTACGTGTCAGCACGAACGTGCCTTTAAGCAGTGAAAAGAGTGCAGGACGCGCGATTGGTACGCGTGTTTCGCATGAGGTTCACTCAAAAGTCTTAAACGAAGGCAAAGAGTGGCTAGATCGCGCGTATGTTTACGACGCTTGGTACATCACCGCATATCAGCCTATACATGACCAGTTCGATAATGTGATTGGCATGCTTTATACCGGTTATCTGATTTGGCCGTTGATAGAAACATATTTGACCAACCTTGGTGAAATCAGCATTACGATTGTGCTGCTATTGCTGGCTTCTGGCTTGATCGTTCATCGTGGTGCACGTGATCTTTTCAACCCAATTGAACGCATCCATAAAGTGGTCAAGCTAGTACAGATGGGTAAAGACAAGCGAATTGGCGCGCTTGGTCTGGATGATCAACATGAATTAACACTACTCGCTAAACAGTTCGACAAGATGTTGGATTTGCTCCACGAGCGCAACCAAGAGATTCAACAAGCCGCGTCTGAGCTAGAATGTAAGGTCCACTCGCGTACTGCCAGCTTGAAAGAGAAAACCGAAGAACTCGAACTGCACATCAAACTGCTCAATCAAGCCAGAGATAAGCTGGTGGTCAATGAAAAATTAGCGGCACTAGGTGAATTAACCGCGGGCATTGCCCACGAGATCAACAACCCAACCGCTGTGATTCTTGGTAACGTTGAGCTAATGAAGTTTGAGTTGGGTGATGAAGTGAGCCGTGTAGACGAAGAAGTCCACGCCATCATGGAGCAGATTGACCGTATCCGAAACATCACCCGAAGCCTGCTTCAATACAGCCGACACGGTGGTGTACAAGATGAAATCACTTGGCAACACATCAACCCAATCGTTGATGAAAGTATCACGCTTGTAAAAACAGGCGCGAAGAAAAAAGGCATTGTGTACGTATCACAACTGAATGCTAAAACCTCAGTGGAAGTGAACCGAAACCAATTATTGCAGATTCTAGTTAACCTACAAATGAATGCCATTCATGCCATGGACGGACAGGGCACATTGACTATCTCAAGTGAAGACTGGCTTGAAAATGGCGTGTCTCATGGGGCGATTGTTCATGTGGAAGATGAAGGTTGTGGTATCAATGAAGAACAACTGAAACGCATCTTCTCGCCTTTCTACACCACCAAACGCGACGGTACGGGCTTAGGTTTATCCGTTTCTCAAAGTATATTGAGCCAAACGGGCGGCGAGATACGAGTTGAATCGAAAGTGGGTAAAGGAAGTCGCTTTAGTATTTACCTTCAACAGAAAGCTACGCCTCAATTGCTAGTATCAAATCTATAAGTTCTAACAACTAATTCACTGATATTATTACCCGATAATATTTCTAACGCGCTTGGGCTATTATACGAACGTTTTAGCCCAAGCACGAAAATTCCGCACTACTAATCTATCGCCAACAAAAGCTCAACCTATGGCTATTTGACGGGCACCTCTTTTTGATTATGTAACACAGTGTATATATAGTTCACTTGATGCATATCAACTTAGCTGCGCGATTTTTTGATACCTTGCTCCAAAATTCATAATCAAAAAAGATAATAAAGTCAGTCAGCTATGAAACTAAGTAATCTATCCATCAAATCTAAGCTCGCATCCATCGTCGTTTTATCGGTTGTTCTATTGGGAATGGCGTCGACCTTTAATTTAATCCAGCAACGTGAAAGCTCTATGCAAGAGCGACAAGATAAACTCAGTGCTCAAGTCGAAACAGCGGTCAGCTTAGCTCAACACTATTATGACCAACGTAATGTTCTTGGCGAAGAGGTAGCAAAGAAACAAGCACTACAAGCCATTGAAACGCTTCGCTATGACAACATCAACTATTTCTGGATTTTAAACCAGCAACTCAACATCATTAACCACCCATTAAAGCCAGAGCTGAATGGCACCAATGCCGGAAACTTGAAAGACGGCGCGGGTAAACACCATTGGCGTGAGATGGTGACTATTTCTCGTACTCCAGAAGAGAAAGGCTTTCTTGATTACCAATGGATGAGCCCGCAAGGTGAACTCAAAGACAAGATTTCCTACGTACAGCTGTTCCCCGAATGGAATTGGATTGTGGGCTCGGGCATCCTAGTTGCGGACATTCAAGAAGCCTTCTATGCGTTAGCCATTAAAGAAGGGGTGGTTGCCGTTGTTTTATCGGGTCTGTTGTTTGCGATGGGATATGCGATTTCAAATAATATACTCGCCCCACTTAACAAGCTGATTGATAACACCCATAAGATTGCAGACGGCGATCTTCGCGTACGTATGAATATGACGCGCAAAGATGAGTTGGGTGATATGAGTCATCAAATTGATACCATGCTCGAAAAACTACAAAGCACACTTCGCACTGCCAATGAATCGGCGGATTTATCCAGCAACATGGCAAGTCACATTGCCCAAGCCAGTGAAGAAGCCGCAACCAGTGTGAACTCGCAACACGCACAGCTTGAGTTATTGTCTACCGCAATGACCGAGATGAGCGCCACCATTTCTGATGTCGCGGTTAATGCAGAAAATACCGCCGAGAGCACCAATAAAGTGGTCGGTCATGCAAACCAAAATGACAAGAACATGCAAGTGACGTCTAAGACGATATCCCAGGTTTCAGAGAATATTTCGACAGCAAACGACCTAGTGAGAGATCTGCAATCAGGCGTCACTGAGATAAGCCAAGTGGTGAGTGTGATACGTGATGTATCAGAACAAACTAATTTGCTTGCGCTTAACGCAGCAATAGAGGCTGCACGGGCTGGAGAGCAAGGGCGAGGGTTCGCCGTAGTGGCAGACGAAGTACGTAACCTAGCGAGCCGTACTCAGAACTCAACCAATGAAGTACAGGCGACGATTGAGAAGCTGACTCAGCAAGCAGAGCGTACCTTTAAAGCGATGCAAAGCAGTAATGAGAAAGTCGATCATAGTGTCGTTGCCTCTAACGAAACTCGTCAGCAGCTTGATGTGATTGTTAATGAACTTCATAACGCTAATGACATGGTGGCACAGATTGCTGCAGCGTCGGAGCAACAGAGCACCGTTGCGACGGAAATGAGTGAAAATGTCACCGGTATTCATTTAGCGGCTAACGAAGTTCTCCAAGCGTCACAATCACTCGCAGAAGACAGCCAGAAAATGGCCAACACCACAGAACATCTTACTGACCAGTTGAAGTACTTTAAGGTGTAAATCCCTTTCCACACATAGCAACCTCATAAAAAACACCTCCGCACTTGAGATAGTTCGGAGGTGTTTTCGTTCGTTAATAACTAAGTGGCTAAATAGAACACAGAAAGCTAAATCTGAAACCAATCTTGATTAATGCGCCGCCACTGAAATTTGCGGTGGATTAATGTTGTGCTTTTTAAACTCTTTCATTACTCGAAGGGTAATGTCTGTCTCGAACAACTTCTCATACGCCGTATCCACTACATAAGCCTTACACGTTAACTGTATCGCTAGGTAGTTGTCAGTAATCGTCTGTTTAACAAGAACAGTCACCGGCTTTGGTAAGTGAATGTAGCGGCTTGAAGAAGCAGCCTCTTGAATCAAATCACGGGCGAGAGTGATGTCTTCATTCATCCCAACATAAAACGGAATCACCACTTGCATATCCAACGCGCCATAGTTTCCACTGGTGGTCACTTCATTCAAGAACTTGTTGTTTGGAATCGTAATGATGTCGTCGTTTAAAGTTCTCATCCTTACAGAGCGTAAACCGATAGTAATGATATCACCGTAGTTGCCCTCAAACGTAACACGATCACCAACTTGGAACGGTCTATCAATCATCACCGTGATGCCAGCGATGAAAGATGCCGCCAAATCTTTAAGCGCGAAGCCAACCGACACTGCAAGGGTACCCCCAATCAGAGCCAGTATTTGGTCGTTGATTCGAAAACTCATCATGAATACGATAAGCCCTGTACTTACGTAAATGAAGAACTGAGTAAACGACTGCAGCTTTTGCAATAACATTCTATATTGCACGAATTGGCTACCAAAGCTTGTCACCAACGAATTGATGAATTTAAGCAATAACCACATTGCTGCTATCACGATCATGGAAAAGAACACACCGCTCCATCGTACTAAGCTAGCTATCTTCGAAATGTTTTCTACGTTAGCTAACTCTTCCGTTGCGTAGATCGGGAAACTGACCGCCGTCGCTAGGCCAACAAGTAATAGGACAAATAACTTCTTCATTTTACTTCACCAATAAATGTTGACGGTCGAGAACGTTAGTAATGTGCCGGAACCAATGATCTGAAATCTTTGCCTTATCTTCATTCCAACCAATGTAACCACGGCTCTCGAAGTAACGTAAAACCCCAGTAATTTCAGCGATACTCAATTGAGTACAGTCGGACAGCACTTCAGGAGACGCGATTTCCAACTGCACAATAGAGCGCAACACAGCCAACATAGGTTTAGGCATGTTTTCGAGTTCTTGCGCTTCTGGCACATGAAACAATCTCACTACAGCTTGATCCGTCTCTTTATTCCGATTTAGAGAGAAACGGAAGAAACGCAAGGCGACAGTAGGGTTGCCATCTGAGTAGTGCCATAAGATCCGATAGAAACCTTGGCGAGCGCGTTCTTCTTCTGTCATGTCATCTTGATCCCACTGTTTGGGAACGACCAAGCCATCAAACGACAGCGGTTTTTCTAACTCGGTATTAATACGGCTTGTCAGTAGCTCACCGATTTGTTTCTCTGTCCAACGTGGCAGAAAGCAAACCAAATCAAACAACAAGCGTTCACCACGCGCTCTATCAACAAAGCGCCAACTAGACTTTGCAATCGACATCACTACACGGTGATTCTTTTTAGAACGACGCAATAAATTAGTTAAACGGATAAGATCAGATAAGCCTCCAACCATTGGTTTAACCAGCCTCTGAGCATTATCAATTGCGATCAAGTAAGTTGTTTCGCTTTTCCTTAAATGTGCCAAGATTTGAATTTCTGTAGCGTCTTCATCTAAACCAATACTCATGGCGAGGTGACATAGAAACTCTTGGTATCCGGCATAAGGGCAACTGACGTAAAGGGGTTCAGCATTAGAAACTTTGTGCAGTAAAGTATAAAGCAGAGTTGTTGACCCAATGCCACGTTCACCAGACACGATACAGATAGCAGGGCTGTCCGACATGAGGTAACGAGACAATTGTTTCACTTCGTCGCCAGCGTAATCAATTAGTGTGCTGTCGATCGAGCCCGGAAGTATGTATTCAAAAGTTTGATCGCCTTTGATTCGTACTAAGTTTTGCTGGCTTTTATCAAGATCAGATTGCTTTGCCACTTCGATTCTAAATAGGTAAGCCAAAGCTTGGCTAAACAGTGTGTAATTAGAAAGCAGACCCATTATGCGATGCTGACCGCTGTAGATACCCAACCATATAATGCCCAGTACTGTGGCTATTATATTAAGTAGGAAAGTGTCTTTGCGATTAACCGCCCAGTCGACCCATACTGGTCTTTCTGAGATATGCACAAGCGCGTCAAATACCTTTGAACGCCATAGTCGTAGAACAGATATCGTGACCAGTACAAACCATACGAACAGAGCACTGTAGATCCAGCTGTAAATGGTACCTTTACCAAGAGTTTTAATAGAGATCTGAAGGATTACGCCCGCGACAATAAAACTCCATACATAACGTCGGATAGTAGACAAACGGAGTGCTACGACTTCTTGGTTTGAAGTTCTACTCATACGATAAGCAAATTCGAGTATAAAGCTAATCGCGATCGAACCACCAAGTATCCACCACGTAAAAATCTCTAGGAAGATCAAGTGCTGTAGACTAGGCAAACTGGAGAGCACTCGCAATGAGATAGTGATAGCAATTAACCACGCTATCGCACGATGGGCACGGCTGATATACCAAACCAAACGGACCAAAAAAGGAGGGTTCTGCTTGGCTTCCAAAATATTAACTCGGAATAATTCGGTAAGACGCGTGCTGTTTGATAACCACCAGGCTAAACAGAAATAGATAAACAATACCTTCAATGAAGCCCAAATAACTGGGACCGGTGAAATGAAGATCTCTGTAATCAAAGCGTTGAAGCTACGAGTTTGTAAATACACCAAGTACTCGACATTCAGTTGAGTTAGCTGCCATTCCTGCTTAAATTGGGTTACACCATAAGGGCCGAAACCCGTTAGGCGATCTCTGTTCGCGTTCGTTGTTTGCTCTAACAGGTCCTGTTTACTGACGTTCAAACTTTTTAATGTTAAGTAACTCGATTCAACAAAGAACCACTGGTCTGAATCGGCCTTGTCTCGATATGTTTTGAGCTGTCGTTCAAACGTTTCGATTTGTTGGTTTTGAATTCGTATTACGTCAGCAAGCAAGATACTGACTTTACGTTTATCCGATTCGTCCATAAACAAAGGGTCAGGCAGTGCATCGATTCGTTTAGCCAGATTTTGAACAACCTCCGACACCTCAGGTTGTAATTGCACGTCATATTCCAAGTTGGCATTAACAGGCCAAGAGAGTAGGGCTAATGTGAGTAATAAGAAGCGCAATAATGAATGCATAAAAGTCTCTTAAAATTATGAGGTTAGGAATACTATAGTTAGTTAACCTTATTTTGTGAAATCTAACTCCGTTTGGAGATAAGTACTTTATTCTTGTTTCTTTCATCATGCCCATGATGCTGTCAGGTTTCAGGCTAGTATATGAGCGTCTTGCTATGCACGTGTTACTGATATCAAAGAAGTTTGTAAATAACTAGCTGTGCTAGAGAATTTGATCATTGTAGAGGACACATAAGCCCCAATATTGGTTATCGTTCTCTATTTTGTTGTTTCTAAAGAACAACGTTTTTAGCGGTAAGATAGAGAATAAAAAGTGTGAGTTAACTCAAAGTATAATTTGACTGGGTTATGCTCAATTAATGACGGGTAATTACAATCAAGACTTGCAGTTAAACCCTTGAACAAGTAACGTTGCGGCGTTTTTCACATTAAAAAGGTAAATGCATTGATCTCCACAGCAAATATCACTCAACAATTCGGTGCTAAGCCACTTTTCGAAAATATTTCAGTTAAGTTCGGCGAGGGTAACCGTTACGGTTTAATCGGCGCGAATGGCTGTGGTAAATCGACGTTCATGAAGATCCTATCTGGTGAACTTGAGCCAAGTGCTGGTAACGTAAGCTACGATCCAAATGAGCGCGTTGCTAAGCTAAACCAAGACCAGTTTGCTTACGAAGAATTCACGGTAATCGATACGGTTATCATGGGTCACAAAGAGCTTTGGGCTATCAAACAAGAACGTGACCGTATCTACTCGCTTCCAGAAATGAGCGAAGAAGACGGCATGAAAGTGGCTGACCTTGAAGTTCAGTTCGCTGAAATGGACGGTTACATGGCAGAAGCGAAAGCGGGTGAGCTTCTTCTTGCAGTAGGTATTGAAGAATCAATGCATTTCGGCCTGATGAGCGAAGTAGCACCGGGTTGGAAACTTCGTGTTCTATTGTCTCAAGTACTGTTTGCAGACCCGCATATCATGCTTCTTGACGAACCAACGAACAACCTGGACATGGACACCATCAAGTGGTTGGAAGATACGCTAAACCAACGTAACTGCACAATGATCATCATTTCGCACGACCGTCACTTCCTAAACTCTGTTTGTACACACATGGCTGATCTTGATTACGGTGAGCTTCGTCTTTACCCTGGTAACTACGATGAGTACATGACAGCAGCAACACAAGCTCGTGAGCGTCTACTTTCTGATAATGCGAAGAAGAAAGCGCAAATTGCTGAACTTCAAACGTTCGTTTCTCGTTTCTCAGCTAACGCATCTAAAGCGAAACAAGCGACATCTCGTGCTAAACAGATCGACAAAATTCAACTAGACGAAGTTAAAGCGTCTAGCCGTCAAAACCCGTTCATCCGTTTCGAACAGTCTAAAGAGCTATTCCGTAACGCACTTGTGGTTGAAAACCTATCTCAAGGTTTTGAAGAAGACCTTTACAGCAAGTTCGATGCGATTTTCGAAGTAGGCGAGCGTGTTGCTATTATTGGTGAGAACGGTGTGGGCAAAACAACGTTACTCAACACACTAGCAGGTGCTTTGGAACCTCGCACTGGTGAATACAAGTGGTCTGAAAACTCAAACATTGGTTACTATGCTCAAGATCATGCACATGACTTTGAGACAGACATGAACCTGTTTGATTGGATGAGTCAATGGCGCCAAGAAGGTGAAGACGAGCAAGTTGTTCGTGGCTTCCTAGGTCGTATGCTGTTTGGTCAAGATGATATCAAGAAGTCTGTAAAGGTTATCTCTGGTGGTGAGCAAGGTCGAATGCTTCTTGGCAAGATCATGATGCACAAGCCAAATATCCTACTTATGGATGAACCAACGAACCACATGGATATGGAATCTATCGAAGCGCTTAACTTGGCTCTTGAGAACTACAAAGGCACACTGTTCTTCGTATCTCACGACCGTGTATTCGTAGACTCGCTAGCAACTCGTATCCTTGAGATCAAAGACGGCAAGATCAACGACTTCCGCGGTACTTACGCTGAGTTCTTGAAAGCACGCGGCTAAGCATTAAGCAGGCCTTAGTTTCCAACTCAAGAGGTTGGAAACTTTAAGCTTTAACTAAGAAAACGCCGTCATACTGAAAAGCTGACGGCGTTTTTGTATTTATCTCTTGTGAGCCACTAACTCTTCACATCAGAATTTTACATTAAAAACAATTAGCGAATCACCAAGTCGAACTCACGCTTTTTGTCCGGCTGCTGATTGTTCACCTTTCACATCAAAGTCGATCTTGTCTGCACCCGTGAACACTTGGAAGCGTAAACCTTTAGCGCGAGCAATGGTTGTGATGCCGAACTTCTGAGCCAGGTCTAAGCCCATTTGCGTTACGCCAGAACGTGATAGCAGAACAGGGATACCCATCTGAGCAACCTTAATCACCATCTCAGACGTTAAACGACCTGTGGTATAGAAAATCTTGTCTTCACCTGACTCTTTGTTAAGCCACATCTCACCAGCCAATGTATCAACAGCATTGTGCCGGCCAACATCTTCAACAAACGATAGAACCTTGTCGTCTTTGCAAACCGCACAACCGTGCACCGCGCCAGCCTTCTTGTAGGTGTCGTTGTAATGAGTCAACGCTTCAAGCGCTGTGTAGATTTCAGATTGCTTAATCTTGGTTTGAGGCACTTGGTAATTTTCCAACTGCTTCATTACATTACCAAACATGGTGCCCTGACCGCAGCCAGAGGTTACTGTCTTCTTCTTAAGCGCTTGCTCAAGTTGGCTCGTGTCTTCTTTGGTGATAACCGCTGCAGAGCTGGTTTCCCAATCGATGATAATTGATTCAACCGCTTCAGGATCGGAAAGGAAGCTTTGGTTCTTCAAATATCCTAACACTAACGCTTCAGGACGTGAGCCGAGTGTCATCAGCGTGACTATCTCTTTCCAGTTCAACATGACCGTGAGAGGGCGCTCGCAAGCGATTTGTTTGGTTAACTTTTCGCCATATTCATCAAATACTTCAACTTCGATTGTCTGAAGTGGGTTTTCACTGGTTTTTATTATGTTTGGTTTTACCACAGTCATGTCCTACTTAATGAGACAGCGATGTTATGAGATAAGAAGTCACAAGAGCCATCCTATGACTCTGTAGAATACATTTGTTCGCTGTAATTTATTCAGTCTTAGTTTTACTTTAACTCAAGCATTTAGCAATTCTCATTCCAAAATAGCGGCTATTCGAGAAAACATGAAGCATTCGATTAAAATAGAGCAAATTATGAGAGTTCACGGGTAGAGCTGTCTGAATTTACGCGTATCGACTACCGTTATAAGGGTGACTGACTAGCAAAAGCAGCGATGTTTGTTGATGTAGGTTAGCGGTTATTGGCGTGTTTATTGCTTTATAGGGCTTATATGATTGCGCTCAGTACAAAATGTCCTAAGCACATTCAGACCAAAGAAAATCAATTGGGTGAAGTATGTCTGAGATAAAAGAACTCAAAGAACAATATGAAAAAACAGAAGCAGCTTGGCCAATAGGTGTCCAAAGAATAGAGAAAGAGATCAAGACAGGTATCTGGGTAACCACGCAATGGGAATTGACGGGATTTGAACTGTCACCAGAAGACGATACCCAAGACGTGTGTTTACTTCAGTTACACAAAGACGAGCGTACAGACTATCGTTTCAACCTAAGCTCTCAGCAACCTAAGCTTTTCTTAGTAATGGATAATGTTGATTCTGGTGTTAAGCCAATCATTCAGTTACTTACAGCATCACAAACCGTAGCAGGACAGTACATGGACGGAGACAACCAAGTGCTGTCTTACGACATGCCTCTTCCCGTACAAGCTTGGATGGAAGCATTCATCGGCCGTCATGGCGAGTTATTAGAAGCAAGACGCAAGAAACGTAAAGGGGTGGGCAGATCAAATGGCAACTAATTTCTTTAGCCGTTGGTCTCAACGAAAACTTGATGAATCCACTGACGAGCCTTTTGAAGCAGAACAAACACTGGAAGAAATAGAACTTACCTCCTCCGATTCTGTATCTTCTGAGATTCTATCTACTGATCTTTCACCTGCTGCTGCCGCAGAAGCACCTCAGCCTTTAGAAAGTGATGCTTTAGAAAGCGATGAAGAAGCTCATGCTGTCGACTCCCAAGATACGGCATCAGAATCGACTGAAGATTTGTCTGTTGCTCAACTATTAGTGTCGGAAGCCTCAGAAAGCGTAAAAAAAACCGCATTACGTAAATTATTCCTCTCAGAGGAGTTTAACGTGCGTGATGGCTTGGACGATTACGACGACGACTACAGCAATTTGAAGACTCTCTCTGAAGGTGTTGCAGAAACGCTTCGCGATTGGGTAAAAGACAAGACAGAAGAAGACACAGTAAACGAATCAGATCAAGTCGCTGATAATGAAGAAGAAATTTTGATTGATGAGGTTGATGACTCTATCAACGAAGCCGAAGTGACCGAATCAGAACTCAGTGAAAGTGACGAAATTGCGGGGGAACAAAAAGAACTGTATAAAAATACAGTAACCAGCAATAATGATACTGTGACTAACGAAGATACTTAAAAGAAGTGAGACAAAATATACCACACAAAGAATAGGTACATTTTGACTAAACACTCAATGAGCCGCTTGCGACAAAATGTCCCAAGCGGCTTTTTTATTATCTAAAGAGACTCAGAATCACACTAATTCATTGAAAATAATGAATTATTAATTTGGCATGGCACTTGCTAAATATCGTTCATTATCGACTTTTTTGTAGATAGGTTGAGTAAGGTTGAATGGATAATGAATAGCTAACGAAACAATTAGCTGTTAACTGATTACTCAGCAAGTTCTCTAACGCTAACTACAATGAAGGTTGAACAGATTATCCATGTCCAAAGATGGAACTGAGCAATGCTTAAACAATTATTAGAACAAGCAACTTCAAATAACGCTAAAGCAAGACTGTATGCATTTGAAAATACAGTCGAATTAACAAACCTAATTCCACCGACAGTCAGTTATGAGAGCGGGGGAAATACACTCATTATTGGTCCAACTGCGATCATCGAAAGTGCGGCTGCGCAATTACCTCAGCTAACTAGCCTAACTTTATTGTCGACAGATGGTGAAAAGGGCACAAACCCAGAATTGTACTTCGCGAATTCGGTTCAAGTATCCGGTTTCCTTGGCACGTTTGAAGTTGTGATCGAAAGTAAAGGCACATCAAGCAACCTAGCGAAAGTCGCGATTAATCACGATTGTTTCGATGTTGTTCTAGACCTATGTCTGAATAGCTGCATGACAGAAGAAGTGCCTGTACCGGGTTATTACCCAGTAGGCCGTGGCTATCCAAAACTGGCTGAAGCACTGGAAGAGATTCCAACGCTAATGGGCACATTTGATAAGCCTAAATTCTTCCGTTTAGACACAGACCTATGTGCGCACAGTTCACGTGGCGTTAAAGGCTGTGAGCGTTGTGTTGACGCTTGTCCTGCTGGTGCACTATCAAGTGAAGGCTCGGATAAGACGGGTCACAAGATCGAGATTAACCCTTATCTATGTCAAGGCGTCGGAACTTGTGCAACAAGCTGTCCTACAGAAGCGATTACCTATGCGCTTCCAAATCCTGACGACACTCAAAAATTCATTGAACGTACGCTAGCGAACTATGAGCAAGCGGGCGGTCTGGCTCCAATCGTACTCATCTGTAGCTCTCGTCATGAAACCTACAATGTAATGGCACTTAAAGCGCTACCAGATAACGTGATTCCGATTGTTGTCGAAGAATTGCCTTCTATCGGTATTGATACTTGGTTTGCAGCGCTAGTGAATGGCGCAACTCAAGTTCTGTTTGCAGCTTCTCGCTTTATGCCAGAAACCATCATTCGTGTTCTGAATAGCGAAGTCGGGATTGCTCAAGAACTGCTAGACCAAATCGGTATTCCAAAAGAAACCATCGATATCCTTTATCTAGAGTCGCTACGTGAAGGTCCTCCGACATTGTGTGTGGATTCATTCGATCTTGCACTTGGTGATCTTCAAGGCAATAAGCGTCAACGCCTGTTTACAGCACTTGATGCAATGTCTTCGTCTCGTATTCCAGTTGAGAACATTGTTGAGCTTCCTTCGAATGCACCCTATGGCACGGTTTCGTGTGAAAGCAAAGATTGTACTTTGTGTATGAGTTGTGTGGCGGTTTGTCCGACACGTGCTCTGCATACCGATGGCGCATCTCCATCCCTTAAATTTGTTGAACAAGACTGTATTCAATGTGGTCTGTGTGAAAAAGCATGTCCTGAGAATGTTCTCACTCTGACTCCACGTATGAATTGGGTGAAAGAAGAACGTCAACAAGCGGTTGTGATTCATGAAGAGAAAGCCGCGGAATGTTTACGTTGTCATAAGCCATTCGCACCACAGTCTATGATTGACATGTTACAGGATAAGTTACGCGGTCACTCTCATTTCTCAGACGAGACAGCAATTAATCGTATTGCGATGTGTGAAGACTGTCGAGTGGTGGATATGTTCGACTCAATGGCTCAAGACCCATTGAATCAATTGAAATACTAGGAGTTGGCATTGGAAACTAATTTAGATCAAGAACAGACACTAAGAACTGAAATCTATTTGGTTCTTTCTGCATTGTTTCGTAGCGCACCTTCTGAAGAGCTGATTGATTTCCTAAAGACGCTAGACATTGAAGCGTCTGAGAGTGCGATGCAAAAGGCTTGGATTGCGATTCAACAAGCGGCAACCGAATCAAACCGCGAAGCACTACAAGATGAATATCAGAATCTTTTCATTGGCATTGGTCGTGGGGAGATTGTTCCATTTGGATCTTGGCATAGAACAGGATCGATGATGGAAAAACCATTAGCTGAGATCCGTCACGATCTTGAATTGCTTGGCATTGAGCGTGATGAGCAGGTTAAAGAGCCTGAAGATCATATCGCGGCTCTTTGTGAAGTAATGGCGATGCTAACCGATGAAGAAGACGCGCTACAACAAGCCGTTTTCAATAAACATATCGGTCCTTGGTTTAACTCATTTACACGTCAGCTTGAAGCAGCAGAGAGTGCCAACTTCTACAAATCTGCAGCTCAGTTATGTGAAGCATTCTTAACGTTGGAGCAGGTTCGTTTCAGCGTGAATACAAAAAGCAGTAAACACAAATTAAAGATTGATGTGAAAAACGTCACTGATTACGAGTAATCGAGCAGTACGCGATTATATCGATAGAGGGGCATGAAGCCTCCAAAAAGATCTACCGCAAGGTAAGGAAGCAATGATGAAAGATAATAAAGAAATAGATACAAGCCGTAGAGACTTACTCAAAGGTTTAACGACTGCAGCCGTTGCTGGTGCCGTTGTCGCTGGTACAACCAAAGTGGCAACCGCTTCAGAAACTGTTGAAATGCCTAAAAAAGACGTGAAGAAGACGGGCTATCGTGAAACGCAACATATTCGCGATTACTACGACACACTTTAGGAGATAACGGATGAAACTTGTCAAACGCTCCGATAGTGTGAGCAAAGAAACCAATCAGTTAGGTGTGTCTCGTCGCGCGTTCATGAAAAATACTTCATTGGCTGCTGGTGGTGCGGTAGTAGGCGCAAGTCTATTCGCTCCGGGCATGATGAAGAAAGCACAGGCTAAATCAGTCGACCCTGAAGCGAAAACAGAAGTGAAACGTACGATCTGTTCTCACTGTTCTGTGGGTTGTGGTATTTACGCTGAAGTTCAAAATGGCGTATGGACGGGTCAAGAGCCTGCTTTCGATCACCCATTCAACGCTGGTGGACATTGTGCAAAAGGTGCTGCACTGCGCGAACATGGCCACGGTGAACGTCGTCTTAAGTACCCAATGAAATTGGAAGGCGGTAAGTGGAAGAAGCTTTCTTGGGAACAAGCGATTGAAGAAATCGGCAACAAGGCGCTAGAACTTCGCAAAGAGTCTGGCCCTGATTCGGTTTACTTCCTAGGTAGTGCAAAACACAGTAACGAACAAGCTTATGCATTCCGTAAGATGGCGTCGCTTTGGGGCACCAACAACGTTGACCACCAAGCGCGTATTTGTCACTCAACCACAGTAGCCGGTGTTGCGAACACTTGGGGTTACGGTGCAATGACAAACTCGTTCAATGACATGCACAACTGTAAATCAATGCTGTTCATTGGCTCGAACCCTGCAGAAGCTCACCCAGTTGCGATGCAACACATCCTGATCGCGAAAGAAAAGAACAACTGTAAGATCGTGGTTGCGGATCCTCGTCGTACGCGTACTGCTGCGAAATCTGATCACTATGTTTCTCTTCGCCCAGGTTCAGACGTTGCGTTTATCTGGGGCATCTTATGGCATGTATTTGGAAACCAATGGGAAGACAAAGAGTTCATTCGCCAACGTGTATTCGGCATGGACGAGATCCGTGAAGAAGTCGCGAAGTGGAGCCCAGCTGAAGTTGAGCGCGTTACTGGCGTAAGCGAACAGGACGTTTACCACACAGCAAAACTGCTTTCTGAAAACCGTCCGGGTTGTATCGTTTGGTGTATGGGTGGTACTCAACATACTACAGGTAACAACAACACACGTGCTTACTGTGTACTTGAGCTAGCGCTAGGTAACATCGGTAAATCAGGCGGCGGTGCAAACATTTTCCGTGGTCACGATAACGTACAAGGCGCAACCGACCTTGGCGTACTGTCTGACACACTTCCAGGCTACTACGGTCTGTCTGAAGGTTCTTGGCGCCACTGGTCTAAAGTCTGGGACGTTGACTTTGATTGGATCAAGGGACGCTTTGACGACAACGCATACGGCGGTCAAAAACCAATGAACAGTGCTGGTATTCCTGTCTCTCGTTGGGTTGATGGCGTACTTGAAGACAAAGACAAGATTCGTCAGCGCGAAAACATCCGTGCCATGTTCTACTGGGGTCATGCAGTGAACTCTCAGACTCGTGGTCCAGAGATGAAGAAGGCGATGCAGAAGCTGGATATGATGGTTATCGTTGACCCATACCCAACGGTTGCAGCGGTAATGAACGATCGTACTGACGGCGTTTACTTGCTTCCAGCTACTACTCAGTTTGAAACCTACGGCAGTGTAACGGCATCAAACCGTTCGCTTCAGTGGCGTGACAAGGTTGTTGATCCTCTGTTCGAATCCAAGCCTGACCACGAAATCATGTACCTTCTTTCTAAGAAGCTTGGTTTCTCTGATCAGCTGTTCAAAAACATCCGTGTTGAGAACAACCAACCATTGATTGAAGACATCACTCGTGAATTCAACAAAGGTATGTGGACGATCGGCTACACAGGTCAAAGCCCAGAGCGTTTGAAAGAGCACCAACAAAACTGGCACACGTTCCACAAAACCACGCTTGCTGCAGAAGGCGGCCCAGCGAATGGCGAAACTTACGGTCTGCCTTGGCCATGTTGGGGCAACCCAGAGATGAAACACCCAGGCACACATATCCTTTACGATACGTCTAAGCCTGTTGCAGAGGGCGGCGGTAACTTCCGTACTCGCTTCGGTGTCGAATTTGAAGGTCAAAGCCTGTTAGCTGAAGACAGCTACTCAAAAGGCAGCGAAATCAAAGATGGCTACCCTGAGTTCAGTGACAAACTGCTGAAACAACTGGGTTGGTGGGACGACCTAACAGCAGAAGAAAAAGCCTCGGCTGAAGGTAAAAACTGGAAGACTGACGTTTCTGGTGGTATTCAACGTGTGGCTATCAAGCACGGTTGTATTCCGTTTGGTAATGCAAAAGCGCGTGCGATTGTTTGGACATTCCCAGATAGAGTGCCACTACACCGTGAGCCACTTTACACACCACGTCGCGACCTAGTCGCTGATTACCCAACGTGGGATGACAAAGAAGCAATTTTCCGTGTTCCTACGTTGTACAAGTCAATTCAAGACCAAGACAAGTCTGGTGAATACCCGATTATCCTGACTTCTGGTCGTCTGGTTGAATACGAAGGTGGTGGTGACGAAACTCGTTCTAACCCTTGGTTAGCAGAACTGCAACAAGAGATGTTTGTTGAAGTAAACCCAAAAGACGCAAACGACATCGGCTTCAAAGACGGTGACGATGTTTGGGTCGAGGGCGCAGAAAAAGGTCGTATTAAAGTGAAAGCGATGGTCACACGTCGTGTGAAACCGGGTCTGGCGTTCATCCCATTCCACTTCGGTGGTAAGTTCCAAGGCGAAGATTTGCGTTCTAAATACCCAGAAGGCACTGATCCTTACGTTATTGGTGAAGCTGCTAACACAGCAACCACATATGGTTACGACCCTGTCACGTTGATGCAGGAAACGAAAGTAACCCTTTGTAATATTCGTAAAGCGTAAGGAGTCTTAAAATGGCTAGAATGAAATTTCTTTGTGACACCAAACGTTGTATCGAATGTAACGGTTGTGTCACTGCATGTAAGAATGAAAACGATGATGCCCTGGAATGGGGTATTCAACGTCGCCGCGTTGTGACACTGAACGACGGTGAACCGGGTGAAAACTCAATATCAGTAGCGTGTATGCACTGTACTGATGCGCCTTGTATGGCAGTTTGTCCTGCAGACTGTTTTGAACATACCGAAGACGGCATTGTACTTCACAATAAAGATCTTTGTATCGGTTGTGGTTACTGCTTGTTTGCTTGTCCGTTTGGCGCACCTCAATTTCCTAAACAGGAAGCCTTTGGTGAACGCGGTAAGATGGACAAATGTACCTTCTGCGCTGGCGGCCCTGAAACAGAACCAGGTTCTGTTGAAGAGCGTCAAAAATACGGTGCGAACCGTATTGCTGAAGGAAAGCTACCAATGTGTGCTTCGCTTTGTTCGACAAAAGCGCTACTTGCCGGTGATGCTGAGCAAGTCTCTGATATCTTCCGTCAGCGTGTTGTAGAGCGCGGTGCGAAAGGTGCCGGTTGGACAGACGGCAACGACCTTTCTTACGATGCGATGAAGAGCTAGTTAGGAGAGACATATGCTTACAATGTTTAAGCGTCTCTTCCTTGTAGTGCTGCCAATGTTGGCAGCACTAACAGTGCTTTCTCCTATGAGTCATGCATCTGAGACGAACTCATCACAAACTCAATCGAATAGTGCAGAAAGAGAAATCACACAACTTGCTGGCGCCGATTTTTGGCGACAAGTAAGAAATGGTGAGGAAGGTTACACCACATCTCAATCTGCTGAGCACGGTGTGTTAATCAGTGCCCCTGGGCAAACATGGTACATACTGAAAGAGAAGTGGATGTCGCCAGCCGGCGCTGTTGCTATCTTTGGCAGTATTGCTTTCGTTACTCTAATGTACGTTGTGATTGGCCCACTAATGCTGAGCGCACCAAGAACAGGCCGTAAGATCAAACGTTGGTCTCGACTTGACCGTGCTTTGCACTGGAGTATGGCGTTTACCTTTTTAACACTGGCGTTCAGTGGTTTGATGTTGGTTTACGGTAAGCACTTCTTGAAGCCGTACATTCCAACGGACCTTTGGGGCTTCATCGTTCTATTGGCCAAGCAATACCACAACTACATCGGCCCGATCTTCTATGTGTTATTGATGTGCGTACTGATCAAATGGTGGCGCAAATCGATTTTCAAAATGGTCGATATCCAGTGGTTCATAAAACTGGGTGGTATGGTCGGGAAACATAAAGGTTCTCATCCATCTGCAGAGTTTTCTAACGCGGGTGAGAAAGCGCTATTCTGGCTATTGATTGTTATGGGTAGTGTCGCTGCGATCAGTGGCTTGGTTTTGGACTTCCCAATTTTTGGTCAAACTCGACGTGATATGGAGCTTTCAAACCTTGTTCACATGTTGGCGGCTCTGATCCTTATTTGTGGTTTCGTGTTCCACATCTACATCGGCCTGTTCGGTATGGAAGGCGCGCTAGAAGGCATGGTAACAGGCGAAGTTGATGAGACTTGGGCTAAAGAGCACCATGACCTTTGGTACAAAGAAGTGATGGAACAAGAGAAAAACGGCGCTGAACAAAGCGCAAACGTAGCAACAGAGAAAACAGAAGAGGTGAATAAGAATGAACAAACCTCATAAAGGTATTTGGGTCGCTTACATCCTAAGCTGCTTTACACCATTTACTTGTCTTCTCTCTGGTGTGGTCGCGATTATCTACGCAGGCTATCGTTTAGATAAAGGGGAAGACGGCGAAGTCGTGGATACCCATTATTACGGCTTGATTCGCTCTTTCTTCTTGAACTTAACGTTCTTTGTGGTGCTTATCGTAACGGTAGCGACCTCTAATGGCGTGTTGATCGGTGTGAACGATTACTGGTATCAAAACCATATTATCGATTACATCGCTTATTACATTCCATATGTAGGTATGTTATTCGGTGGTATCGCAATTGTGGTTTGGTTTATCCGCATGTATCAAGGTATGCAGCGTTTAAGTCAAAACCTACCTCAAAACCCTTCAACAGGACCGAACCTCTAGCTCTAACTAGCAAGCGAATGGAAGAGTTAAGCTTCGAACTAGCGCGATAACGACTTGCCCAGAGCAATAGTTATTTATAAAGCCCAGTGATTCATTTCACTGGGCTTTTTGTGTTTAAACACCTAGATAACTACAAGCAGCTCTGAGTCACTCAACTCTGAATAAAATTCGCCCCATAGACCGCTTCAATATGGTGCAACTCCCTATGTTGGTGCAATCGTTCATGTGGCTTTTCCGCCCTCTAAGAGCCAAGAACGTGCAGCGGGAAATTTATTTAATTTTAATCAACAACTTAAAAGTCAATTCTGTTGCACGAAAATTACGCCATGCAGTTGGAACACATCTTGCGTTCACTGTTGAGTCTTTAATTAATTACATCATTGAATCGCACGATATCAGTGCAAATCAGATAAAGCGAAGGAGAATGCTTTAATGAGTGAAACGGTGACTCAAGTTCATAGTGCAGTACAAACCCTTACCCAAAGTTCAGATACTTTATTCCTATTACTCGGTGCCATCATGGTCTTCTTGATGCACGCTGGCTTCGCCTTTCTCGAAGTCGGTACTGTTCGAAAGAAGAACCAAGTCAATGCGCTGGTTAAGATTCTCTCGGATTTTGGTGTATCCGCTATTGCTTACTTCTTTATCGGCTACTGGGTCGCTTATGGCGCGCACTTTTTTACCGATGCTGAAACGCTATCACAAGGTAATGGATACGAACTGGTTAAGTTCTTCTTTCTAATGACCTTTGCAGCGGCTATCCCTGCGATTGTTTCTGGCGGTATCGCAGAGCGTGCACGTTTCTATCCCATTTTGATTGCGACACTGTTTACCGTTGGTTGCATCTACCCATTTTTTGAAGGCATCATTTGGAACGGTAACTTTGGCTTCCAGGCGTGGCTAGAAGGCCAATTTGGTTACGGATTCCACGACTTCGCGGGCTCTGTTGTTGTTCACGGCGTTGGCGGTTGGATTGCATTGGTCGCAGTTTACTTCCTAGGCATGCGCAAAGGCCGTATCCGCGCTGGCAAACACACCAACTTCGCACCGTCGAACATTCCATTCTTAGCTCTGGGTTCGTGGATCTTATGTGTGGGTTGGTTTGGCTTCAATGTGATGTCTGCTCAGGCTATTAATGGCATCAGCGGCCTAGTTGCGATGAACTCATTAATGGCAATGGTCGGCGGTATTCTTGCGGCGCTTGTGGCAGGAAAAAATGACCCAGGCTTTATCCATAATGGGCCTTTGGCTGGTTTAGTCGCGATTTGCGCTGGTTCAGACTTGATGCACCCACTAGGCGCTTTGGTGACGGGCGGCGTTGCAGGCGCTTTGTTTGTTTACTTGTTCACGTTCATGCAAAACAAAACACAGATTGACGATGTATTGGGTGTGTGGCCTCTACACGGCGTGTGTGGCGCTTGGGGTGGCATCGCAGCTGGCATCTTCGGTCAGCAAGTATTCTGGGGGCTAGGGGGGGTGAGTTTTGCTTCTCAGGTTGTCGGTACGTTAGCTGGTATAGCTGTTGCTCTGACTGGCGCTTTGATTGTTTATGGCGTGCTGAGCAGACTAACTGGCTTACGTTTGAGTGAAGAAGAGGAGTTCAACGGTGCGGACCTTTCAATTCATAAAATCTCTTCTATCAATGAAGACTAACGCTAGTTGCAGCGTTGAGTTGTAAGCTATTCAAGTAAATATAAATTAAGAAAACAGTGAATAATAAGCGGCTTCGGCCGCTTTTTTGTGTCAGTTGAAAACACATCGAAAGCTTCGGTAAGAAAGCCAAGCGATAGCCAATCGAGTTATGTCACAAATAACCAATGAATTCAGTTGGCTAAGACTATGGTCTAATTCCTAAAACTATTGTTGAAATTTGATCAGTGCTAAGCTGTTACAAAGTGACATATTGAAAAGGACGTTATATGCATTTCCCATATCGAAATATCGTAATTCTTACTGGCGCAGGTATTTCAGCGGAGTCAGGGATTCAAACATTCCGAGCACAAGACGGGCTATGGGAAAACCATAAAATCGAAGATGTCGCGACACCTGAAGGCTTTGAAAAAGATCCTGACTTAGTACAAGCTTTTTACAACAAACGTCGTTCCGGATTGCAAAGTGACAGCATTCAACCAAATTCAGCCCATAAGGCGCTAGGTGAGCTTGAAGACAAACTCGATGGCAAAGTCACGATCATTACTCAAAATATCGATAATCTGCATGAGAGAGGCGGTAGCAGCAATATCATTCACATGCATGGTGAGCTACTAAAAGCACGCTGTAGCGAGTCTAATCAGGTTATCGAACATAAAGATGACATCGACACTGGTGAGCTTTGTCATTGTTGCCAGATTCCCGCGCAAATGCGTCCACACATTGTTTGGTTTGGCGAAATGCCTCTAAGAATGGGCGACATATATTCAGCGTTAGAAGACGCAGACTTGTTTATCTCAATCGGTACATCAGGTGTGGTTTATCCAGCGGCCGGTTTTGTACATGACGCTAAAATGCATGGCGCACATACTATCGAAATAAACCTCGAACCAAGTGCAGTTGAAAGTGAGTTTGAAGAGAAGCGTTACGGCAAAGCAAGTATCGAAGTACCTAAACTGGTTGGTGAACTGCTGAGCACGGAGCCAGGATCTTTAACGGCTTAATTAAGGTATAAAACGACGACAGGCTGAGGCTGGTCGTTGTTATGCCAGCTCTACCCGAGCAGCGTCTACTAGGAACCATTTAGGGTAAACAAGTAAGTTGTCGTTTTGTTTGTGTATATCCATACAAAACACTTAAAACTCGTCTGTGTCAGAGCGCTGGGCTTTTTTCATGACATACATAGCTTTATCAGATTCAATCAATGCTTGTTTAAAATTTTCTCGTTGGGCAACTTCGATACCGTATGAAAATGATATGTCTTCATCAAGGAGTAAGTTGGTAACTTGTTTAATAAACTCCCCACCGCGGCCAAGTTGAATGGTTGCTACAAACTCATCGCCGCCAACACGAAACACCATTTCATCTTCAAGTACTACCTGATTTAGTGCTTGAGAAAAACGAACAATCATTAGATCACCGACTTGGTGCCCTTGGTGATCATTCACTTGCTTTAACCCATCTAAGTCGAAATAAATCAGCTCAAATTCTTCAAGCTTAATCGCATCGAACTTTTTACGATTATATAGTCCTGTAAGCTCATCTTTCTTACTTTGGTCTTTTAAGTGGGTATTTAATTTAGTGATACCGATGGCGATTAACAAAAAAGCAATTTGAAGTAAGCCATCTTCGAGAAAGGTATCAATTAGCTCATTTTGGTCAGCCCATTCATCGAGATATTGGACTTCACTCGATACATCATAAAATAAATTAAAGATAAGTAGCAGTGAGCCGAGCATAAGTGTTCTATTTCGGCGAATAGAACGGCGAGCAACAAAGCAGATATATGTCGTAATGACGAGCGTATTCGTTTCAAAGAACAGATCGTAATTAGAATCAACTTGAATAAGTGAGTTCAGCCCAAACAAAAGGAGTGACGTTAGAAGCGTTAAAATCACAACGAGTAGAATAGGGTTTGTTGGCATAACAAATAATACTCCGTATTGCTTCCTTTTAATCTTCTATAAAGTGTAGATAAAAATAAAGCGGCTTACGCCGCTTTATTAACCTATCGGTAAAAATCTAGTTGTTTACTTTAAGTTTTTGGAAGTACTCGTCATAAATGACGCTCGCTTCGCCAACTTCATCTTGCCAAACGCCGTTATCCATCACTGATTGTGGTGGGAAAATACTCTTATCTTCAGCAAATTCTTTAGGAAGAAGAGGGTAAGCCGTTTTAACTGGCGTCGGGTAGCCGATCTCTAGAGCAATTTTAGCTGCGTTTTCAGGACGAAGAAGGAAGTCGATCATTTTATGTGCCGCTTCAGTGTTCTTAGCGCCTGCTGGAATCGCTAGGCTGTCCATCCAGAAAATAGCGCCTTTCTCTGGCCAAATAATGTCAATTGTTGCGCCTTCTTGACGCGCCATGTAAGCAGAGCCATTCCAAAGCATACCAAGAGATACTTCACCCGCTAAGAAAGGGTTCGCAGGGAAATCTGAGTTGAATACCAATACGTTTGGCATTAGCTTACGCAGTTCTTCGTACGCTTCTTTGATTTCTTCAGGGTTAGTCGTGTTTGGAGAGTAACCTAGCTTAGACAGGGCAATGTGGAAAACCTCACGAGAGTCATCCATCATCATCAATTGACCTTCCCACTGCGTATCCCAAAGATCACCCCAGCCTTTAACTGAAGACTTATCTAGCATATCTGAGTTAATGCCAATACCTGTTGCGCCCCAAATATATGGTATCGAGTAGTTGTTGCTTGGGTCAAATGGCTTATCTAAGTAATTTGGGTCCAAATCTGCAAAGTGGCTTAGCTTGGTTTTATCAAGCTCTTGAAGCATGCCTTCTTTACGCATCTTAGAAACGAAGTAAGTCGAAGGAACCACTAGGTCATAACCTGTACCTTGAGTTTTTAACTTAGCGTACATGCTTTCGTTAGACTCATAGGTTGAGTAATAGACTTTAATGCCAGTTTCTTCGGTGAAGTCTTTTAGTACTTCATTTGGAATATATTCAGACCAGTTGTAAAAATACAGTTCTTGGTCAGCTGCGAAAGAGGGCGTAGAAAGTAAAGTAGCAGCACACAATGCGCCGGTATACAGTGTCTTTTTCATTACTGTTCCGTTCATTTGTTTGATTTGGAGCTGGGTAGTGAACCCAAAGTAAAAGGATTTTTAAAAATCGCGCTAGATTATATCAGCGATATAACAAAATAGGCAGCCTAAGCTGCCTATTCATTGATATTCTTATTTTTAACTTGTTTATTATCTAAATAGCCTTGTTAAGTAAACCAATGACTTATTAGCATCTGGTGACCAGAGCAACTAGACAACTAACTCTCTTACTGACCGGATTTAAGCTTCATGAAGTAATCTTCGTACTTCACGGTCTTGTCGCCAACCGCAGCTTGCCATTCAACACGGTCAAGGTCTTCTTGAGATGGGAACAGAGCAGGGCTGTCTTTAAACTTCTCATTAGACGCTTTAACTGCCGTTAGGTAGCCTGTGTCACGAGAGATTTGCTCTGCGATTTCAGGGCGAAGTAGGAAGTCGATCATCTTATGAGCCGCTTCTACGTTTACCGCACCAGAACTGATTGCAAAGTTATCAACCCAACCGATGCCGCCTTCTTTAGGGAAAATCAGTTTAATTGGTAACCCTTCATTTTGCGCTGCAGCCGCAGAACCGTTCCAAAGCATACCAAGACCTACTTCACCTGCCATGTACGGTGCGCCTGGATTGTCTGAGTTAAATACGAGAACGTTTGGCATTAGCTTTTGCAGCTCAGCGTAAGCTTCGTCGATCTCTTTCTCGTTGGTTGTATTACCTGAATAACCTAACTTGCGCAGTGCGATGTGGAACACTTCACGCGTGTCGTCCATCATCATCAGCTGACCTTCAAGCTCCGGCTTCCATAGGTCAGCCCAGCTTTGGAAGTCTTGTGGGTCGTACATGTCTGTGTTAACAGCAAGACCTGTGATCGCGACTACGTGTGGAATAGAGTAGTCGTTGTTCGGATCATATGGCTTATCTAGATAGTTTGTATCTAGATTCGCAAAATTGTTTAGCTTGGTTTTGTCGATCTTTTGAAGCATGCCTTCGTCGCGCATTTTAGACACGAAGTAGGTTGAAGGAACCACAAGGTCGTAACCTTTATTGTGTGTTTTTAGCTTTGCGTACAAAGTTTCATTCGACTCGTAAGTCGAGTAAATTACCTTGATACCAGTTTCATCAGTGAACTGTTCTAGAATCTCACTGTTGATGTAAGGCCCCCAGTTCATGAATACCAATTCTTTGTTATCTTTTGCAAAAGATGGTGCAGATAACATTGAAAGCGCACATGCACTACCAGCCAATAGAGTAGCCCATTTTTTCATTGACGTTAGCTCCAAACTAAACGTGGCCCGAAGGCACTAGATAGAAAAACAGAACGGCAATTTACCATTCTGTTTATGATTAACACTTTGTAGAACATGAAGTTTGTTAACTTCTTATCAAGTCCGTCTTTATATAGAATAGGAGACTTATTTGATCTTCTCTCTCGCTAGTAACTGAGAAATAATCACCAGTACTAACGACACCACTAACATCACTGTTGCTAGGGCGTTTACCTCAGGAGAGATACCCACTTTAACCATTGAGTAAATCTTCAGTGGCAAGATTTCATAGGTTGGGCCTGTTACGAAAGAGCTGATGATCACATCGTCCAGAGACAAAGTGAAGCTCAATAACCAACCCGCAGCAACTGCTGGCTTAGCAAGAGGTAAGATGATCTGTTTTAGGATCGTCCATTCGCTCGCGCCTAAGTCTTTTGCAGCTTCTAGCATCTTCACATCAAAGCCATTCAAACGACTGTAAACCGTAACAACAACGAACGGCAGACAGAAAGTAATGTGCGCCGCAAGTAGGGTAAAGAACCCCAGTTGAACACCCATTACCAAAAATAGTGCAAGAAGCGAAATCGCCATTACGATATCTGGTGACATCATCACGATGAACAACATGCCATTTACGATGCCTTTACCTTTGAATTGGTAACGGAATAGGGCTACTGCTGTAAGGCTGCCGACAATCGTTGCGGCTGTTGCTGAGAACACCGCTACGTTGATCGAGTGCCACGCAGCCTGCATTAGGCTGTCGTTGTTAATCAGCGCGTCATACCACTTAGTGGTGAAGCCACCCCATTTCATACCAAACTTATTGGCATTAAATGAGTTTGCAATCAATACAATAATAGGTAGGTATAGAAACGCGTATACCAGCGCCATAAAGCTGAACTTAACTGTACGACCCATTAGTCTAGCTCCACTTTCTTATTCAATAGCTTACCTGCTCGGTAGTAGGCGTATAACATCACAGCCATTGCCATGGTCAATGCGATACTGGTTGCTGCGCCAAACGGCCAGTCTCGAGCGTTGAGCACTTGGCTCTTAATCACGTTACCAATCAATAGGTTCTTAGCGCCGCCTAATAGGTCAGAGATGTAGAACATGCCTAACGCCGGAAGAAGTACTAATAAACAACCGCCGATAATGCCTGGCATCGTTAAGGGTAAAACAACCTTCAATAGCGTTTGAAGTTTATTCGCACCTAAGTCTTTAGCCGCTTCTAAATAAGTATCGTCTAGCTTTTCAATCGCTGAGTACAACGGCAAAATCATGAACGGGAGTAGGATATACACCAAACCGATCATTACTGCTGTTTCTGAATACATGATACGTAGCGGTGTATCGATAATGTCTAACGCTAACAAGCCCTTATTCAACACACCTTGAGTACCCAGCACCACTTTTAGTCCGTAAGTACGGATCAAAGAATTAGTCCAGAATGGTACAATCACTAGGAACAACATGATTGGACGCCACTTCACCGGCATTTTTGCCACGATGTAAGCGAACGGGTAACCAATAATTAAACAAAGTAGGGTTGCGACAATCGCCATATAGAAAGAGTGCATCAGCACTTTAAAATACAGCGGGTCAGCCAAACGCACGTAGTTATCGAGAGTGAAGGTCATCTCGATCAAGTTCGCTTCATCACGAGTTAAGAAGCTAGTACCGATGATCATGATGTTTGGAATCATCACGAACAGCACTAACCAACCTGTGATTAAAGCAACAATTGCGTTTTGTAAATTAAACTTCTTGCTCATCTTCTAATACCACTTCCCAGCTCTCAACCCAAGTTACTGCAACTTTTTGGCCCAGTGAGTGATCAACATCAGGGTCATCTTCGTTGAAGAATTCGCTAACCATGACACGCATACCAGATTCAAGTTCTACGACTGAATCTAATGTCATGCCTTTATAGGTTCGCTCGACAATGTGGCCAACAATACCGCGTTGCTCAGACTCTTTAATTTCTTCGATACGAAGATCTTCAGGGCGAAGCAATACTTGCAGTTTTTGACCCGGTGTTACGTCTTTATCGTGATAGATAATGGACTCTTCACCTTCGATTGTCGCAACAATGCGTTTTTCATCTTGACGAGATTTTGCTGTCGCTTCGAATACGTTAATTTCACCAATGAAACGTGCTACAAATAGGTTCTTCGGCTCTTCGTAGATCTCTCTTGGTGTGCCATCTTGTTCAATCACGCCATCACGCATAACAATGATACGATCAGACATAGACAGCGCTTCTTCTTGGTCGTGTGTTACAAAAATGAAAGTGATACCAAGTTGGCGTTGTAATTGTTTCAGCTCAATTTGCATCTGTTTGCGTAATTTGTAATCAAGAGCAGATAGAGATTCATCCAATAAAAGGACTTTTGGCTTATTCACGACGGCACGAGCGATTGCGATACGTTGCTGTTGACCACCGGATAGCTGGTGTGGTTTTCGTTGTGCCATTTGTTCTAAACGCACCATTTTTAAAGCATCCATGACACGAGGTTCAATCTCGTTGCTTGGAACTTTCTGCATGCGTAAGCCAAATGCCACATTATCGAAGACTGTCATATGCGGGAATAGGGCATAGCTTTGGAATACAGTGTTAACATGCCTTTGTTCAGCAGGAACTTGAGTTACATTCTGACCAGCTAATAGTATTTGACCACTATCTGCAGTTTCAAAACCCGCAATCATTCTTAATACGGTTGTTTTACCACAGCCTGATGGGCCTAAAATCGTGAGAAACTCACCATGATTTACGTTTAGATCAAGATTGCCGATGACTTCTTTACCATCGAAACTTTTACTAATGCCACTAAGTTGTACGACTGGCTTTCCTACTGATTTTTTAGCTTTCAACGTCTGTTTTTCTCCACCTTGGTTCTTTTTGACACCTGTTGCTATACACTTTTAAGGCGCGCATCATAATCACCAAAAACGTGAATTCAAAGCACTTTTTACCATTCGAAGATAAAAAATTTCGCAGGTAAAAGTAAACTTCTTTGACCATACTGATATTTACAAGCTTTACAGCCAAATAAGTGTTTAATTATTAACCATTAAGACTTAAAAGCAAAGCTTGTTACAGATTCATATTTTAGTTTATATCCGACATATGAGTATAATGAAGACAATTTTTTATCAATAAGTTAGGTGGCTTCGATAAAGTAAGTACACCTAGGTATCATTATGAACGACGACATCGAAAAAGATTTTAATCTGGGCGGTAGTATCGACCGTGCACTTTCTGGCGATTATGAGCTCAAAGCAACGGCTGTATTCCAAGAGGCTTGGAAACAAACCATCAGTCACTTTCTTTCGTTCTCTCCTGCTATTGTTGCTCTGATGTTCGTGCAACTGGCCATTTTTTATATCGCATTAAAATTACAACTGGGGGATCCTGCGGTTATCCTAGATGCCGTTATAGACCCAGAGGCTTTCACCCCACAAATCGTTGAATCTATTTTCATTGCTAACTTTAGCTATGAAGTAGTCAGCGCTCCTATTTACGCTGGTATTAGCTTAATGGCAATGAGCCACGCTGCAGGCTTACAAACCAAGACTCGTCACATAGGTAAAGGTCTACAATTTACAGTGCCTGTTATCTTAGTCACTTTGTTCAGCCTTATGTTACAAGGTATCGCGGGGATGATACTCCCGTTCCTTTCTATCTATTTCTCACTTGCATTTAGCCATGCAATTCTGTTGATTTGCGATAAAAAAGTACCTCCAATGCAATCACTGTTGCTTTCTTTGCGGGCCGTAAACAAGAAAATCCTCACTATCGCGTCTATCTACTTAATGGTGATGTTGATGTTCATCATTGCGGCGATGATGTATGGCATTGGTTTAATTTTCGTTCTTCCATTCTTTTTCCACGTGAAAGGTATTCTTTACCGTGAAATGTTTGGCATCAAGTTAAAGCTTATTGCGTCAGACAGGCCAAAGGATGATGACGACAATAACGACGGCAGCGGTAATAACGACAGTAACAACAAAAACCCACAGGTGTTCGATGCATAAAGACACGCAGGCAAGCGCAAGCAAATCACTTGCGCTTAAAGTGACGGCACTGGCTCTTGTTGGGTCTATCTCACTGATTGGTCCTTATATTTACCAAGAAGAAGAGCGTCGACGTACGACAGAACAGAATTCCAATTCGACCGACCAATTTGGTGACTTGACGGTTTCTTCGAGCACACCAAACTTTGCGGCCATCGAAGATGTGAATGAGAAAAAGGACACGTTCTTTTCGTTCCTGCGTCCAAGCATCAATATTGAAAACAAACGTATCACCAAAGAACGCGCGTTTTTAACTAAGCTCTTTGAGTCTGGTTTAGACAGTATTGATTCTGAAGACGCGTCTTATGCGAAAAGGTTAGGGAAGTTGTACAGCCTGCCAGTACCTACTGAAGGTTTGGATCAAGCATGGCTGACAGAGATGCTTAACCGCGTCAATGTGCTGCCAGAGGCGCTTGTACTGACACAGGCAGCGAATGAGTCAGCTTGGGGCACGTCGCGTTTCGCCACCAAAGCGAACAACTATTTTGGACATTGGTGTTACGCCAAAGGTTGTGGCCTTGTTCCGCTACAACGTAACGAAGGTAGCTCGCATGAAGTCGCAACATTCTCTTCAAGCCAAGAATCCGTACATCGTTACTTTATGAACCTTAATCGTAATCGTGCTTACGCCGATCTAAGAGCGATTCGTGCAAAACTTGCTGCGCAAGGTGATGATCTTTTAACAACCGCAACGGCGACAGAGCTCACCAATGGCTTGTTAAAATATTCTGAGCGAGGTTCAGACTATGTGACTGATTTACAAGCTATGATCCGTCACAACAAGGTATACTGGAAAAAGTAACTCATTTTGATACCAACTTGGTTGCCTTCGATAGTCGGCTTACACCAAGTAATATCACAAAAAGAGCAGCTCATTGGCTGCTCTTTCTATTTATAAACGCTCAACTTCGACAAGATTATAAGAATGAAAAAGACAGCACTCGCTTTATTAGCCTCATTAAGTCTTGGGGTTTCTCTTCCTGCTTCAGCGCAAGAATACATGTTCACGTATTCTAAGCTTTATACTCAGCTGAAAAACAACACCAAAGAAGGGCATGATGACGTCAAAGTAGCGGTCTTCTTTGTTGATCAACAAGCTCAGCAAACCTGTCACATCAGCAAAGCTTGGATGGAAAAAGAAGAACACTACGAAGAGCTAAAAGTCTCTCCAGCCAATGAACTGCTTCTACCGGTAGATCAAAACCTACGCTCAGCAAACCCTCTTATCTTTGTACAAACTACAGAACAAGAGTGTGCGTATTCTTTGGTTGTGATGACGCAAGAGCCTTTAGCCGGCGCAGTAGAAGTGACTCAACTAGAAAGCCTATTGCCACAGATGCAGGCGATGCTTGAAGATGTCAGCGGCATGTTCTCTGGTTGGTTCACGCCAGATATCCAAGGGTTAACGCTGGAGTTCGCTAATAAGCTTGAAGGCAACATCGAGCTTTCAAACGGCAAGCAACTACCAATCAAAGAAGGACGTGCGAAATTCACCTTAGAAGAACTGAATGGAAGTGACAGCATCACGTTACCAGAACCAACAGTTCGCGTATTGCCGTACATTCCCGCGCAATAATTTTTAACGGAATCATTGTTAGCGAAATCATTCCTCTATGCTTTCGTGACATATCTTAAAGCAGCCTCATCGGTTAAGAGCAGGCTGCTTTTCTTTATTTGTGATACCAACCGAGAGCTTACTAAAACGCGTCTCTCTAACCGTTTAGGGGCTTATCGAACAATAAAAGCAGAAACTTTCTAATACTCAGCTTGGTTATACTGCCGTTACTATTTCAACCTCAAATAAAAATCCGTATAATCCACGCCCTAAAACATCCCACTAGCAATCTACAGTCGGTAATACGACAGTGTGAGAGTCGCAATGAACCAAAACGATAATAGAAAAGAAACACTTGAATTCAACAAACTTCAGAAACGTCTGAGAAGAAATGTTGGAAATGCCATCATCGACTACAACATGATCGAAGAGAATGATGTTGTAATGGCATGTATTAGTGGTGGTAAAGATTCATTTGCGATGTTAGACATTTTGCTACGTTTGCGAGAAGCAGCACCGATCAAATTTGATGTTGTGGCGGTAAACCTAGATCAAAAACAACCTGGGTTCCCTGAACACATTCTTCCTGAGTACTTTGAAACGCTGAACATTCCTTACTACATCGTAGATAAAGATACGTATTCAGTGGTTAAAGAGAAAGTGCCAGAAGGCAAAACAACGTGTGGCCTATGTTCTCGTCTTCGTCGTGGTACTTTGTACTCATTCGCTGAGAAGATTGGGGCAACTAAGATCGCACTTGGCCATCACCTTGATGATATCGTTGAAACTATGTTCCTGAACATGTTCCACGGTGCTCGTCTAAAGGCAATGCCACCAAAGCTTCGTTCAGATGATGGTCGTAACGTTGTTATTCGTCCACTGACTTACTGTCGTGAAACGGACCTGATCAAATACGCAGAACACAAAGAGTTCCCAATCATTCCTTGTAACCTGTGTGGCTCTCAAGAGAATCTACAGCGTCAGAACATTAAAGCGATGCTAATTGATTGGGACAAGAAAACTCCAGGCCGTGTTGAGAAGATCTTTAAATCAATCCAGAACGTTAGCCCAAGTCAACTGGCTGATCGCGAGTTGTTTGACTTCATAAACCTTCCACTTGACCGTAGTGAAGATCGCAAAGCATACGAATTCGAAGAAGCTGAAATATCATCTTCAAACATTGATGAGTCAATGTTCATCGACGTAACGAATGTTTAGCCACTTGAGTGAATAAAGATGATTTTAGCCATTCTGTATTTGGAATGGCGTTGCTCTAGATAAACAAAAATGCCTCAAGCAATGCTTGAGGCATTTTTTATAAGTTAAACTTGTCGCTAACTTAACCTTTCGAAAGGTTAGGGTCTAATGGGCTCACGTAACCAGACGGTTTAAGAGCAAGCACGTCACAATTAATCTTGTCGATCACATGTTCCGCAGTATTACCAATAAACACAGCAGACAAACCGGTACGGCCCGTAGTACCAAGAATCACCATCGCAGCGTTATTTTCAGAAGCTACACGAGGAATAACATCTTCAGGCAAGCCTTGCTCAACCACGGTTTGTTCTTCACACATACCGTGCTTCTGACGCAATGCTTTCATTGCCGTTAAGTGATGGCCACGAACTGCGTCGGTATAAGATGTTGGATCAAACTCTGGCAATTCAATTGTTATATTCGCCGGTGTCACAGGGTAAGCATTAACCAAGAACGGTTCTGCATCCAAGCGGCCGGTGATCTCCAGTAATCTATCAACCATCGTATCGTTGAGCTCTAAGTGAGCTTCTGTCTCTGAGCCTACGTGAACTGAAGCAAAGATCTTCGCATCATCAGGCCAGAAGTCATTTTTAACCAGCAGCACAGGGCTAGGGCATTTTCTAAGTAGGTGCCAGTCAGTAGGAGTGAAAATAACAGATTCTAAAGTATCGTGCTTGCGCGTACCTTTGATTAAGATATCGTGGTCACCACTGTATACTTCTGCAATGATCGCCTCGTACGGGCGGTTGTGCCACACGACTTTAACGTTGAATTCAATGGAATCATCAAGGTAAGGTTCTGCTACTTTATTCATCCAGATCTCACGTTGATGAATAACTCCTCTGCGCATTGCGTCTCTTTCGTCGACAGAGAGCATCGATGTCATCTCATACGAGAAATCATAGATCGACAAAAAGAAAGTGATATGGCTTGTTGAGGTGCTCTTCTTCGCAAGTTGGATAGCACGAACTAGAGCAGGTTGCTCATCGTGATTAATGTCAGCGACAACTAAAATTTTGTTATAGATACTCATAACTAAGCCTACTTTTCAGAACGAATATATAAATAATGTAGCGTAGTTATAGAGAGATGAAGAGAAATATAAGAGGTTTTAAGGGAGAAATATGATGTAGCTCATTATTAGGCTACATCATTGATATCTAGACTATTCTTTTGAAACACCAGCGAGTTCCATCAACGTATCATGATCTTCGATAGTGATGTATTTTCCTTTAACACTCAAGATGTCAGCTTTTTGGAAACGCCCCAAAAGGCGACTAATCGTCTCGACAGTTAGACCTAGGTAGTTACCAATGTCGCCGCGAGTCATAGTTAAACGGAACTCTCTAGGGCTAAAGCCGCGTTGAGAGAACCGAGTAGAAAGATTGTAAAGGAATGCTGCAAGACGCTCTTCCGCATTCTTTTTAGAAAGAAGCAGAATCATTTCTTGGTCACCTTTAATCTCATTACTCATCAGGCGCATAATTTGCTGACGCAATTTAGGCATTTTCCCCGATAAATCATCAAGAATTTCGTATGGGATTTCACATACCATAGACGTTTCTAGTGCTTGAGCGAAACTAGGGTGTAGATCACCTGTAATCGCATCGAAGCCAACAAGGTCACCAGCTAAGTGGAACGCAGTAATCTGCTCATCACCTTGCTCGGTAATCGTATAGCTCTTGATCGTTCCAGAGCGAATAGCATACAGAGATTTAAGCTCGTCACCGGCTTTAAATAGCTCTTGGCCTTTTTGAATAGGCTTTTTTCTTTCAATGATCTGATCAAGTTGATCGAGTTCAGATTCATTCAAAGTAAATGGAATACAGAGCTGGCTAATACTACAATCCTGGCAATGGATTGCACAACCACCAGACTGAACACGTTTCGTCGCAGGCTTTTCAGAAATCATAACAATCTTTCACTATTTGACATACATCAATATTTTAGCATTCCTTAATCCTAAAGGGTAGTAAAAAAACCGGGTTTAAAGAATAGCTATACGGTATAAATAATAAGGTGTAGAGCCATATATCCAGTATAAAAGCCGTAAATTAGGATTAAAATTGCGCCTAACTGGCGAAATAAATCAACTTGTTGCAGTTTCTTGAAGAAATTAGCCCCCATACCAACGGCTAACATTGCTGGAAGGGTCCCTAAACCGAAGGCTAGCATGATTCCCGCTCCGTCATACCAGCTTCCAGATACCGCTGCCCACGTAAGCATTGAATAAACAAGGCCACATGGGAGCCAACCCCAGATGAAACCAAATGGTAAAGCGTGGCTGGGGTGCTTCAATGGCAGAAATGATTGACCTACAGGTGATATATAACGCCATAGCTTCTGCCCGACTTTTTCGAAAAACAACAATCCAAACCACCATTTTCCAATGTACAACCCTAAGATGATCATAAAGGCGGCAGCAAACAGACGAAGCCAACCAAGCAAAGCATTGAAATCGCTTAGTTGACCAATCGAAGAAATTGCACCGCCAATCAAGCCACCAATTACGGCATAGCTTAATAGGCGTCCAAGGTTATACAGGAGGGGAGTAATAGGGGAAGGTTTAGTGTTGCCAATCGAAAGAAGCGAAGCGATGCCACCACACATTCCCATGCAATGACCTGAGCCTATCAATCCAACAACAAAAGCGCCGATCCAATCAGGTGTCATCATTCTTTTTTTCTAAACTAGTTTGGCTTTCTACGCTAACGTAATTTTCTCTAGAGGCAGGGGCGCTCATCTCGGCTTTCTTGTCCGCAGCTGGTTTGTTGTCAGAGTTATGGTTAGCATGGCTGTCTTCATCGAATAGAATACTATGGCCTTGACGTTCAAGATCTTCAAACTGCTCGCTCTTTACTGCCCAAAGAAAGATTCCGACTGCGATGCACACAAGTACGATCGCTATTGGAATGAGGATGTATAAACTTTCCATTATTTCCCTTGCTCTTTTAAAAGCCTTAACGAGTTAGACACAACTATAATAGAGCTAGCCGACATGCCGACGACGGCAATGTAAGGAGCAACTAAACCAGACACTGCTAGAGGAAGGATAAGCAAGTTATACCCCAATGACCACGCCAAGTTTTCACGGATTATCTTACGCGTTTTTAGCGCTAATGTACGTGATTTAAGTAATCTATCGAGATTATCACCCAATAGCACCATATCCGCTGAGGCTTTCGCTACATCTGTACCTCCCCCCATTGCAACCGAAAGGTGAGCACCTGCAAGTATAGGCGCATCGTTAATACCATCACCAACCATCATAGTAATGTCATTTGCATCTCGAGAGTTCAGGTAGGCAAGTTTATCTTCAGGTTTCGCGTTAGCAACAATGTCTGTAATGCCGATCTCTTCAGCAACAGGCTTCGCGTTAATCAAAGAATCGCCAGTCAGCAGAGTCGTTTTGATTCCCGCTTCTTTAAATTGCTTAATAAACTCGATGCTTTCTTTGCGAATGGGATCTTCATAAGTGAACGTCGCGATATGACGCCCCGCCATTGACAAATAAATACCGTTACTTTCCGATGGTTGAGCTTCACCTAGAATGAATTCACTACTACCAATCGCCACTTCTTGGCCATTCCACTCACCAGTGATGCCTGAACCAATCACGTTATTGACTGACTCTACTTCGATATCATCAGAAAGATGAGTCTTGAACGCTTTAGCTATAGGGTGATTAGCGTGTTGTTCTAGGCTTGAAGCAATTTGTAAACATGTCTCTCTATTAAGGTCTGAAAAGGTGTCTACTTGGCTGATGCGAATATCCCCCTCAGTCAAGGTACCTGTTTTATCAATGATTAAGTGGTTAACTTTACACAGAGTTTCGAATACGTGCCCTTTACGCAGCAAAATACCAAAGTTCCCCATACAAGAGGTTGAACAGGTAATTGCCGTTGGTGTTGCAAGTGATAAAGCACATGGACACGTTGCAACGAGTACTGAAAGCATGATCCAAAACGCGTCTTCTGGACGTGTTTGATGCCAATAGAACCAGGTGCCGAATGAAATAACTAAGATAACTGCCACAAAGTACCGTGCGACCACATCAGCGATTTCCGCGATGCGAGGCTTAGACAACTGCGCTTCATCTTGCAGACGAACGATATTAGAAATCACCGAATCGGCCTTAGATGCCATCACCTCTAATTCAAACGATTCATCACCATTCAGTGTGCCAGCAAAGACGGCATCACCTTCGTTCTTAACCACATGAATAGATTCGCCAGTCAGCATTGACTCATCGATGTGAATTCTGCCAGACAATACTCTGCCATCAGCAGGAATATGTTCGCCCGGTAGAACACGAATCCGATCGCCAACCTTCAAGGTTTTCACCGGAACTTGATCGCCATCTAACGTTGTCGCCATAGCAGGAACGAGCTTAAGCAGGTTACCACTAGCAGCTGCTGCTTTACGACGAGCGCGCATTTCAAGGAAGCGACCAAGTAGAAGGAAGAAGGTAAACATTGAGATTGATTCAAAGAATACTTCGCCTTGTTCTGTAACTGTTGCCACTACACTCGCAACATAAGCAAATAGCAGAGCAATCGACACAGGCACATCCATGCCTAGCGTTCGGCCTTTAATGCTTCGCCACGCATTAATATAGAAAGGTAGCGCTGAGTAGAGCAGGACAGGGGTTGCGAAGATCAAACTAACCCAGCGGAAGTAACTCTTGAATTCCGGCTCTAGGCTACCAAACACTTCAAGATAAAGTGCCACAGCCAACATCATGACTTGCATGGTCGCCAAACCAGCAACACCAAGACGATAGAGGTAGTTTTTCATCGAGCGATGATAGGCGGCTTCTTGTTGATCGGCTTCAAAAGGTGCAGCTTTGTAACCTAGTGTATGGATTGCTGATAACAACTCGCTAAGTTTCACTTGCGTATTATCCCAACTAAGCAGGGCACGGTTAGTGGTGGTATTAACACGAATGCTACCGACCCCGGCCTTTGAAGAAACTTGTTTTTCAATAAGCCATGCACAGGCTGCACAAGAGACGCCTTCAAGTGACAATGTCACTTCAGAGGCATTTTCAGAGCTACGAACGAACTCTAGTTGGACATCTTCATTATCATAATGGCTGAGAGCCAGAAGTTGCTCTGGTACTAGATCAGCTTTTTCAGCTGGAGCGGTGCGATATTGGTAGTAAGAAACCAAACCGCTATCAACGATTGTTTGGGCTACGGTTTCGCAGCCCGGACAACACATCTTTCGAGTCGCTCCTAAGATCTCTACTTTAAAATCCGTTTCCGCTGGTACATCTTCACCGCAGTGATAACAGGATTCACACATAAGCTTTTAGTTCGTTAGTTGAGTAGAAGTTTCAATAGGGAAGTTCATGCGACCTTGCACTAACCATTCAGAGTTATGTGGAGAAAGCTCGATAAACCATGGACCTTGCATTTCGTGGTCTAGAGTCAACGTGTAATTGCCGCTCGCATCAGCGGTAAGCAGCTGAGTGAAATCACGGTCAGGCAGTGTTCTGTGAACGAACATTGCGTTAATAGCAGGGAAGTGATCAAGTTTGCCTTTATTTAGAGTAATGATAACAGAGTTACCTTTCTCATTAATTGAAGCCGAGAGACCAAGTTCTTTAGCGATGTTTACTTTCGAAATATCGACATTAATGCCTTTTCCTTTTTTATAGTAATCCTCAGTCACCAAATCTACAGAGTTCTCTGTAAACACAATAACCGTCATGATGGTCCAAATAACTACTGTCGCCGGCAACGCGATTAAGAACCACGGCCAAAACTGTTTATACCAAGGCTTTACCATAAAAAATATCTCAAAAAAGAATAAAAAGAAGGGGTTATAAAATAAAGGAAAGACAGCCTCTTAAAAAGAGGCTGTTATTGAAATGTTACTTATTATCTGAGTTGCTTAAACTCCACACGTATGATGCAACAAGCTGAACTTTGTCTTCGCCTAGAATATCTTTCCAAGCAGGCATTACGCCAGAACGTCCGTTCATTACTGTTTCAGTGACATCAGCGCGAGAATCGCCGAACAACCAATCGCGGTCTGTTAGGTCAGGCGCACCTACAGCAGGGTTACCCTTACCATCAGTACCGTGACACGCAGCACACACGACGAAACGTGCTTTACCAGCTTCTGCTTCACGTGCGTTCACACTACGTCCAGAAAGGCTAAGCGTGTAGCTAACCACTTCTTTAACGCCTTGCTCACCAAGTGCATCTTTCCAGCCTGGCATTTGACCAACACGACCGTGCATGATCGTCGTCACAATAGCTTGTGGCTCACCGCCATATAGCCATGCGTCGTCAGTTAGGTTAGGAAAACCTTTCTGACCACGAGCATCAGAGCCGTGACACTGAGAACAGTTTTGCAGGAACAAACGTTGACCCACTTTGATTGCGTCAGTATCTGATGCAATGTCAGGGACAGAACGTAGGCCGTTTTCGTCGTGAGCTAGCTTTTTAAACGCTTCACCAAAGTAGGTATTTGCATCATCAAGCTCTTTAGCGTATTCGTCTAACTGTTTGTTAGCTTGAGCTGCAGCGATTGCAGAGCGAGACTCTTCTACGCTACGAACTGTTTGATTTGAACTCGTCCAACCTAGTAGACCTTTAAAGTTACCAAGGCCAGGGTATAGAGCAAGATAAACAGCTGCAAACACAATTGTGCTAACGAAAAGGTACGTCCACCATTTAGGTAGTGGGTTATTGAGCTCACGAATACCGTCGTATTCATGGCCCATATCATGACCCTCTTCTACGCCTGTTTTATCTTTAAAACACCAACGAAGTAAGACCGCACAACCAATTAGGGTACCAATCGTAATCGCACTAACCCAGATACTCCAGAATGTACTCATTACTTTGTCACTCCTTCATTTTTAGAACTTGTTGCTGGCTCGTCGTCAGCAAACACTAGGTTCGCATCTTCGTCGAAACGTGATTTACGGTTCTTGCCGTATGCCCACCAAACGATACCGATGAAGCAAGCAAAAACAGTCACAGTCCAAACACTTTGAAATGTAATAATGTCCATAATTATTCCTTATTTCATTGCGTGGCCAAGCGATTGAAGGTAAGCGATGATTGCATCCATCTCTGTTTTTCCTTCAACATCTTGTTTAGCATTAGCAATTTGTTCGTCTGTGTAAGGAACACCAAATTGATTACGGAAGAGTTCAAGCTTCTGTTGAGTCAATTTGCCATCAAGTACATTCTCAGCAAGCCAAGGGAAACCTGGCATGTTTGATTCAGGAACAAGTTCACGAGGATCTAGAAGGTGAACACGATGCCACTCATCAGAATAACGGTCACCAACACGTGCTAGATCAGGACCAGTACGCTTAGAACCCCATAGGAATGGATGTTCCCAAACGCTTTCGCCAGCTACTGAGTAGTGGCCGTAACGTTCAGTTTCAGAGCGGAAAGGGCGAATCATTTGGCTGTGACATACGTTACAACCTTCGCGGATATAGATATCACGACCTTCCATTTCCAGAGCAGAGTAAACTCGTAGGTTTTCTACAGGTTCTGTTGTCTGTTTTTGGAAAATAAGAGGTGTGATCTCTACTAAAGCACCAAAGCTGATAGCAATAACGATCAAGATCGCTAGTAAGCCAACGTTTTTCTCGACCAACTCATGGCGATTATTTGAATTTGAGCTCATTCTAAATCTCCTTAAGCCGGTTGAGGGATAGCTTTAAGGCTATCTTTAGGTGCTGAAACAGTTTTGTACGTATTGTATGCCAGTAAGAACATACCAGATAGGAAGATGAAACCACCTAAGAAACGTACAAAGTAGAACGGGTAAGACGCTTCTACTGACTCTACAAAGCTGTAAGTCAACGTACCGTCAGAGTTAACTGCACGCCACATCAGACCTTGCATCACACCAGAGATCCACATCGCAACAATGTAGAAAACCGTACCAATCGTTGCTAACCAGAAGTGAACATTGATTAGAGATACAGAGTACATACGCTCTTGACCAAACAGTTTAGGAACTAAGTGGTAAACCGAACCGATAGAAACCATTGCAACCCAACCTAACGCACCAGAGTGAACGTGACCGATAGTCCAGTCCGTGTAGTGAGATAGTGCGTTAACCGTTTTGATTGCCATCATAGGGCCTTCGAAAGTCGACATGCCGTAGAATGATAGAGAAACGATTAGGAAACGTAGGATTGGGTCATAGCGAAGCTTATGCCAAGCACCTGATAGAGTCATAATACCGTTGATCATGCCACCCCAAGAAGGAGCAAACAGAACCAAAGACATAACCATACCTAGAGACTGAGTCCAGTCGGGAAGTGCAGTGTAGTGCAGGTGGTGAGGACCAGCCCAGATATACAGAGACACAAGAGCCCAGAAGTGAACAATCGACAGACGGTAAGAATAAACAGGGCGACCAGCTTGTTTAGGAACGAAGTAGTACATCATACCTAGGAAACCAGCTGTCAATAGGAAGCCTACCGCATTGTGTCCGTACCACCATTGTACCATTGCATCGATTGCGCCTGCATAAATCGAGTACGATTTAAACGCAGATACAGGAACAGAAAGGCTGTTAACGATGTGTAACACGGCAACCGTGATGATGAAAGCTCCGAAGAACCAGTTTGCTACGTAAATATGCGATGTCTTACGCTTAATCATAGTTCCAAAGAACACGACCGCATAAGCTACCCACACAAGAGTAATAGCAATATCGATTGGCCATTCAAGTTCTGCGTATTCTTTACCAGAGGTCATACCTAACGGTAAAGTAATTGCAGCGGACAGGATAATCGCTTGCCAACCCCAAAAGGTAAAGGCTACGAGAGGGCCACCAAAGAGACGCGTCTGACAGGTACGTTGTACAACATAATATGATGTTGCAAACAGCGCACTTGTACCGAACGCAAAAATAACCGCATTAGTATGCAGGGGACGTAAACGACTGTACGTCAGCCACGGCGTATCAAAGTTTAGCTGTGGCCAAACTAATTGAGCGGCAATCAAAACACCAACGCCCATACCGACAATACCCCACAAAATTGTAACGAGGGTAAATTGACGGACGACCGTATAGTTGTAGTTTTGTTCAAGCTGCTTTTCTTGGCTCATTTGCATGCTTCCAATTTCTTATTTACTACACTTTACTTCCAACACGACTCACGTCGTAATGCCACCCAAATTAGAAAAGGAAATTCAGCCTATTCATGACTTTATTTCCACTTGCTGATTTTAAAAAAAAGTGGCATTTTCAACGCGACACTATACTTGAATTAACAAATCAATGACAGAGTAGTAACCTTACGCATGGTCCGGAATTGGATTTTTCTTTAAAAACTTTGAACTTTGTAACAAGGAGTAAAGATTATAATGGCTGCACAAAAGCTAACAAAAGGCAGGCTTGTTCAAATTATCATCATATTGGTTGTTTTAATAGCTGCATTTACTTGGAGAACAGTAACATACGTTAACGACGAAACAATAGACTGTATAATTTCAAAACCTTGTCAATTTGGTATTGAACAACATAATGTTTTAATTTCAGGTTATAGCAAGGGGTATTCAATCAAAACATCCGAAACTGGTAAATTCATCATTAATTATGATGGCAGCGGAACCTTAGAACCAAACGGGGGCTCTCATTGGCTACTACAAACCAATGATGAAACTGCCTTAATAACGGTTACATTCCCACAACAGGTCAGTACATATTCTGTAAATCTATCTAAAGCAAACTGAATCACGGCATCGATACTTTTGTAGAAACATATACTAAATCAGTGAAACACAGTGCATTAAAGTGTTATAAAGAGAACATTAATAAATCCTTCAGCAATCTATGAAATTTATATCAAAAGTCTCTTATTCCTTAGATTATAAAGTAGCGGTCGATGAGTTGCTCTTCGGAGTAGTAAAAAGCGATGATATCGCCTGTCTTATTTGCTACTGCACAGAAGAGTACTCAACGTTAGCTGTGCAGCAACATTTGGTCAACGCTCTTCCTCATACTCCCATTCATGGATGCACTACTTGTCACGGCATAATGACCGAAACAGGGTTCCATTCTGGCCCTGTGATTGGCGCACTTATCATTTATGATACAGGGATCAACGCCTACGGAACGGGTATCGAGCACTTCGGTGATTCTATAGAAAAAAACACCTTCCGAGCGATCGATAAAGCACTTAAAAACGCCAACCGAGAAGGCGAAATACCCGATTTAATCTTGCTTCATTCTACGCCTGGCAATGAAGAAAAAATCATGGCAGCCATAGACAACAAGTTTGGAACAGCCGTACCAATTATTGGTGGCAGTGCTGCAGATAATCAGGTTTCCGGCAATTGGAGCATATTCACCGAAGAATCTCTCTCTGTTAACGGTTTATCTCTAATGGCGGTGTTCGCTTCTCAATCGATATATTCATCCTTAAGCGCCGGCCACACACCCACACAGTACTCTGGTACCGTGACTAAAGTCAGAAACAGAGTATTGTTGGAGATCGATCATAGGCCTGCTGTCACCGTTTATAATGAATGGACCAATTTCCACTTAGGTGACAGTGATGACGGCTATATATTCGAAAAGTCTTCTGTCTATCCATTGGGCAGAAAAGTAGGTTCTTCATACAACTACCCATATTTCAAGTTGTCGCATTCAATCCGAGAAACCGAAAACAACGGGATCGAGTTATTTACCGACATAAATGAAGGCGATACCATCTATTTGATGCAAGGCTGCAAACAACAATTAATAGGCCGCGCAGCCAACATCATTCATTCATCTTACTATAATGATATGGAATTTGAGGAAAAACTGGGGGCTATTAATATATTCTGTGCGGGTCCGATGTTAAATCTAAAACAAGACATGGATGAGGTATGCAACCAAATAAATCAAGCACTTGATGGACTACCTTACATTTGCTCTTTCACATTTGGTGAACAAGGTAGACTCTCTGGCGGCGAAAATGCACATGGAAATTTAATGGTGTCGTCAGCAACTTTCTATAGGCTAAAAAAATAATGAGTTCTGAAGGTCAAGAAGAGCTACAAGAAGCCCGTATTGAACTGCAAAAACTAAAATCACGTGAACGGAAATTAGCTGAAGAAAATAGGGTGATCTTATCAACCATTTCGGCTATCAGTAAAGCGAATAACATCGCAGAGATATTCTCTAGTATTGAATTTGTACTCAAAAAATACATAAAATTCGATGATTTTATCGTGATCTCAAGGGTCGGGAATGAAGGGAAATTCAAAACTTTGTTAACCAATAATAGAGTATTTGGAAAGATAAAATGGAGTGATAGCGGTAAACTATCGCGAGTGATAAATGGAGAATGCGTAATCCTTTTTGAACCCAAATCGTTGGGTGAATTTAACTCTTTGCATCCCATCATACTCGACCAAATTAACTCTGTTTTGATCACCGGCATTGATAGTGGATTAACTCAATCCGTCATTATCTTTGTTCATTCCAACACCAAGCATTTTGATATTGAAACCAAAGCTACCCTAAGCCGTTTTCGTCCGCTAATTGAACGAGCGGTGTTTGATATAGAAAATAAAGAGAAACTCGAAGCCACCGTTCGAAAGCGAACAGCGGAGCTTGTCACAGCAAGAAAAGAGGCAGAAAGAGCCAATAAGGCAAAGTCTGAATTCTTAGCAATGATGAGTCATGAGTTAAGAACCCCATTAAACGCGGTCATAGGCTTAATCGACACACTAAAGTCAACACAGTTAGATGAAGAACAACAGTCTATACTGCTTAATATGAGTACATCATCTGAGCTTTTGTTAGCAATTATCAGTGACGTGTTGGATTTTTCTAAAATCGAGTCTGGAAGTTTCTCTTTGGCTCCTCAATGGAGCGACATAAGAGACGCTGTAACTTTTGTGTTATCTGAACAAAAGAAGACAGCAGACAATAAGGGATTGGAGTTAACCTCTACGAGTTATATACCTGAAGGGGAACTTCATTATACCGATCCAACTCGCTTAACACAGATTCTATTTAATCTGATTGGTAACGCGATAAAGTTCACCGAATATGGACATGTTCACGTATCGATTGATTACCAACAGAGCTCTTTTGATATAACGGTGGAAGATACCGGGATTGGCATTAGCTCACAGCAAATTTCGTCATTGTTCAGCCCGTTCGTACAAGCCGATAGCACAATCACACGTAGGTTTGGTGGTACAGGTTTGGGGTTAGCTATCACTAAGCGACTTGTTGAATTGATGGGTGGTCGCATTAGCGTAGAGAGTAAGCTAGGTAAAGGTTCTAAGTTCAAAGTGCATTTACCCGTGCTCACTAGAGCAATGAACAAACAGGATTGCACTAAAGCAAATAAACGCTCTCGAAAGCTAAGAAGTCGCTATGCAGTTTTAGTTGTTGAAGATAACCCAACGAATCAAATGGTGATCAAGTTAATCCTAACGCGACAAGGGCACGAAGTTTTTATTGCAAGTAACGGTGAAGAAGCACTTAACTTTATCGAGAAAGGCCACGATCGGATAGACATTATTTTAATGGACGTGTCGATGCCAGTAATGGATGGATTGACCACAACAAAATATATTAGAGATGCCAATATCGAAACACCAATCGTTGCGTTGACAGCGCACACATCAATAGAAGACAGATATTCGTGTCTAAATGTAGGCATGAATGATTTCGTAACGAAGCCTGTACGAACCAAAGAGATAACAGAAGCAATTAATAGATTAATGCTTAACGCCTAATAAACATATTTCTTAAATGAAGATTAAGAAATATGTTTATTAGGTATTTTATGGTAAATACCTACCATGGTTAAATACACAGTATAAAACAAGAGAATAACAACACAATACGAAGGCAGGGCATCACACAAAGAGTCCTGCCTTATAAAAACTAAATATTATTTAACATAATATACATAATACGCACTTAGACTAGTTTGATTTTGAGGGGCTTTCTAAGCTCATACAGAACTTCTGAACGTTGTTACTGACAAGGTTTTACGTGCATGTTCCATTGCTTGTTGGTCTGTCTCATATGGTCCATAGATTTTTACGTTGTGGTTTTCATCTCCATCAATGTTTGTAACTGACATGAACCAGTCACCAACCAAGAATATCTCATCAGCAAGTTCATTCACTTCTTGGAAGTTTAAGCCAACAACATTCGACACCATACATTGAACTTGGTCTGTGTCATCTCGATAGCCAAGCATCTGTACATGATTTTTTGTTGGATTCACTTATGAGCAGCATTTCTTTTAGTAACTCTAAGCTGTCGAAGACTTTTTTGTACTGAGACGCTTGGCAACCATTATTTTAACTACCTCATGAGCTTGATACCGAAGCGTTTTAATTCCAGTCCACCGAAGTTATTCACGGTAAAGCTTGAGCTATCACGTTCATAGGTCCTGAACACCAATATCTTTTTGAAGAAAAAGTAACACAAGTGCGAATAATTATAACTTTAACCTATTGTTTTAAAGAAGCTTGAAATCAGACGTCAACCTAAACTAATGTCTCGACTACGTGGAGAACGCATAAAATTGGCGAGATTTATAATTATCTTTTAAATCAGGTGGTTAGATGTAATTTCTAATAGTTCAAAGCCCTTTATTTTGTTAAGATATTCTCTAAATCAATAATATAAAAGGCTTAATATGAAAATTAGTACAATCGCCCTATCACTATTCACCATTTTTGGGATGAACACATACACACTTGCTAGTAACAATGAAACCTATTCTAGAGACCTTGGTAATTTTTACGCTGGCATCGATGCCGGATTTTATAATGAAACTGAATTAGAATACCGTGGTAGCGCAATTGAAGATTCATCTGATCTATCAGGCTTCAGCTATAACTTAGTTGGTGGCTACGAATTCAATACGCACGATGCTGTCAAATTGGGATTAGAGGCCGAATACCGCAAAATCGGGAAAGTTAACTATAGCGACGTAATGGATGTTGAAGGTCAAGCTTTCTTCGTTAATATTAAACCTAAGTTTATTGTTAAAGGTGACGTACTAGATCTGTATGTGTCTCTATTAGCTGGCATTGGTTCTATGGATATGGAAGCAAAAGCATTCGGAGTGTCAGACTCGAAATCTGAAGCGGCTTATCAGGTTGGCGGTGAGCTTGGTGCGATCCTTACAGACAACATCGACATCCATCTTGGTTACCGAAATGCACGCGTGGAAATAGACTCCGTCGATGTTTCATCTCAAACGGCATACATCGGTGCAAGGTACCATTTCTAATCTCAATTCAATCGTAAGCTTTATTTCAAATCAAGCCGTTCTTTTCGAGTTCGGCTTTTAAATCTTCAGGTTCCCTACTCGACTTCTATTTTATAGTCGTAACTTTCTCTACGGTTAAAGTTACGTTGTATCTTATTCAAAAAATCCGAGAAGCTTATTAGCTGCTGTCCCACACTGTAAAATCACGCTACTATTTTTGTTTAAACTTTGATCTATCAATCAGTTACATGAACAAACAAGGTGATTAAGCAATCAAATGCAATACATTCTCACTCTTATTGTAATTATAAGTGGTAACATCAGGAAATTTTGTGAGATAGGTGTTTGATATGTTACCGAGGCTTTATAAGTTCAGATCTCTTCACGATAGAAATATACAGTCAATATCTGAGTGCTCGTTGTGGTTTGATTACGCAAAAACTTTTAATAACCCTTTTGAATCTAACCTCGCGCTAAACGAAAACCTTCAAAACGATTTCAAAGTAATGTGCTTCTCTCAATCTAGTGATCACCCAATATTGTGGTCACAGTATGGCGATAATTTCAGGGGTATGTGTATCGAGTATGATCTTAATCATTATAAAGGCAAAGCTGACCTCAACTGTTTTAAAGTCCAATATGAAGATGACATCACCGTTTTTAATTCGCCTCCCAAAGATGATAAAACGACTAAGGTAGGTACCGAATTATTTAAAATCAAACATTCTAATTGGCGTTTCGAGCAAGAATATCGATGGGTATTGCCTGATGAAGAGATCGTTGGGCATAAATTATATCTGAATAGAGAGTGTTTGAGGTCAGTGATTCTTTCAGAACACGCCCCTGTTGATAGAAAGCTGAAAGTCCTAATGACTTGTCAAGAGCTAGGCATTCCCGTTAAACATGCGAGAGCTAAGCAGGACTCATTTACTTTTCAAGTTGTTAACTAAGCTTAAATCGATCATAAAAAGTTACACTGCAACAAAAAAGAGTCACATTAAATGTGGCTCTCTTCTCTCTATTTCTACATATCTGTGGTTAGTTTACCAGGAACTTTACTTTGTACTTGCCCTATCGTCTCAGCCGCCATTTGTACTGTAGAGAACCAATACGACCGATGTTTGGAGTTAAATAAATCACTATTATCTAACGCTTCATACACAGAGAATTTTCTACCTTGAGCCAGTGCTGCACCACAAACGGTTCGTTCAAGAGTTGGAATATCATTTACTTCCTCAAGAAGCGCGTACTTTATGTATTGGTTGTCCGGGCTCCAATCAATAAATTCGACAATTTTTTTAAGTAACTTGAGTTCCAATGGCTTGACCATTGCTTCGAGAAACTGTGTATTGGGTAAAACTTCAGTACAAGCGTAATATTCATCATGCCTATCACTTGCATCTCGGTAATCCAGCATGGTTTTAACCAATGCGTCTTCAAACGTTGAAGAAAAGTGGTTACAAATTAAGAATAAAGGCAAAACTCGTATCACACCAAGCAAGATACCAACATTAGGATCTTTTACAGAGGTTTCTTGGAGTCTAAGCCGCGTAACGTTTGAAGTTACGACTAGGTGTTGCCAAACCTTAGGCACAATATGTTTAATATTGCCATCACTCCACTTAATCAGTTGCTGGCTCATTAACAAAGGAAACAATAAACGACAATTTTCTATTCCTATCTGCCGAACTGCTACTTTAGGATCAAGAATGACTTTAGATTTCTTTCCATACTTCTCGGCAAATTCTTGATTGGAAACAAATTCGATTAAACTTGAGCTCAATGACCTGCTTTTAGCTGATATTTCATGGAGTTTAGCAAAGTTTAAAGACGGCGAATAAGCAACGCTAGCAAGCTGATTGTAATCTGGTAATTCTGAAAACAACGAGCTTATTAAGGTGCTTTGGAGCTTATCAAGCATTAGATCCGAGGCTGCATTGCTAACATCATCAATAACGTATTGTAGTGTTTGTTGCTTCGCGACCACTTTCTCGCGATGTGCATTAACTCTGTCTTGTTCGCAACGTAATAAAATACGTTGGTTATGTGAAATACGGTCGGCTTCATCAAAAATGACACTATCACAATATCTATTTTCTAAACTCAGCAGCGTATCAACCGTAGATTGTTCTAGTTTGTATTGTGGCGATATTAACCATTTGGTAAAACGTGCCTCGACGTTCATCGAGACTTTCCTAGAGATTTCTATGACTTCAGGGGAATAACTTTTATTTACTAACAACAACCGTGACTTTCCTTTGCCCTAAGATTTATTTTCTGGCATATCCTGCCTTGATAACAAAACTAATATTAATAGAAATTAGATATTGGTTCACGAAATTGTTTCAATAAATTTACAGAATTTTAGTTATAGTGCTTTAGGTTATCAATCCGTGATATGAAGGCGGATATACTTTTCAGGAAAACTGTATTTGAACTTTTTCTTTTTCGGTAAATGCTTTTTAGCCTGTTTGCAAACTTTGCTATCACCCGATGTCCTCACCTTTTTGATTCTTGTGTATCCCTTCGAGTGCTTCATCTCGATCATTAGGTCACAATAGCCATACATATCAGTATTGCTATTGTTTAGCCCTTTAATGACGCTAGCTTTGATCTTTTTTGCTACAGGATTAATCAGTGAATCATCGGAAGATGCGGTCGGAGATAAAACACACAATAAGAATACTAAATATCTCATACTGTTCTCTCTTAGTGGAAATTAAGAACAGTATGCTAATAGTTAAGATAGGTTGAGAATTAACTTAGTATGACTGTTTACTAGGTAAGGCGTAGTTCTCGACAATTACGCCCTCTTTGAACCTTTAGATTTAAATCCATTGTGCGGGAATACGTTGCGAATGCGCTGCTGAACGCTTTTAGGTACATCTTTAGTGAACTTGAGATTATAACCAGAGCGTTTGGCATATACTTTAAGTTCTCCCTTGAAGTGATTTTTATGACCAATCTCTTCAAGGTTGTGTTTAAAACTAGGTGGAAGATGACCTTTAACTTGCTCGATCGCCCCATCGTTAAATTTGATTTTTAATACTGGCCTATCAATTGCGACCAACCAAAAAACCAATACTGCACCAATTAAGATTACGTACATCATAATGTCACCACTACAGTTGATGATTATTTATCGTCAGAAAGGAGTTTACTCAGGTCTTCTTTGAGACTGGTTACTGTCTTACTGGCTTGTTCACTACGAGATGCTTCACTGACTAAGTACTCGATGGCATCAGATAGAGTGCAACCAAGCTCGTTAGCTCGTTGGGAAAGTTTCTCCCATACACGATAATCAAGATCGATCGATTTCTTCTTCGTGTGAACTTGTTCTGCGTTGAAGTGACGCTTTCGCTTGGCTCTGATCGCTTGTTTAAGCTTGTTATCGATCTCTGGAGAGATGTTATTAGATATCCACTCAAGAACACCTGTGGGTTGATGTTCGAGTTTCAATAAGGCTTGTACAGCAACCTCAGCTTCACTTGAATCAATATGGCAGGTGATCACTTCACCTTCTTTCCATTTTTTGACCAGATAGTTCCATTTCCAACCACATTCTAGATTTTCAAGTTGCTGATATTTCATGTCTAATCTCGAGAGTTAATCCTAGTGACAGCGTAACCCATAATGGGCTGTTTAACAATTATTGTCTTGTAAGAATAGACTAAGATAATACTTATTTTGGCTTACTGAACTGTAACTACAACATAGAGCTACAAGCGAGATCGGTTTTTCTATATAATCCCTACCTCATTATCGTAATCAGAAAATTAAATGACTCAAGTAGATTGGCAACATGTTACGCCTCAGTACGACGAATATCACGCTCAATTAGAGCAATTCCCTGACATCTCGCCTTTCCCGTTTTCAAACATTCAACATAGATTTAGAGATGCGTTAACCCGTTTTACTCGCTTATCTAACCTTTCGCGTGTTTTACTTGTAAACGCTCCAGACAATTCTATCTATCGTCAGATGATTGTCGAATCTTTAGTTACTGCTTTAGATGATCAAACACAGCCTGTAATAAAAACTGAATCGTTAAATGCTATTTCTTTGTTTAACCAAGTTCAATCAAAAGACGGTAAAGTTATTGCGACAAAGCCGGGCTTACTGGCTAGAGCAAACAACGGCTACCTGATCGTTTCAGCAAACTTGATCTTGGCAAACCCGGGAAGCTGGCTATTGTTAAAGTCAGCGCTCCTTGGTGATGCGGTAGAACCAATCAGTAGTAACCCTGAACACTTAAACCAATCTCCGGCTTTACCTCTCACTTATGACATTAAGCTGATTGTTGTTGGAGACAGATCCCAATTAGGTGACCTTGATTATCTAGATAGTGATATTCAAACCGGTTTTTGCCTATTCAGTGAAATTGAACAAGACATCAAGCTTTCACACGACACTTTGACTCAATATCTTGGCTATCTAAAATGGCTTCAGCAACGTTATAGCTTGCCAAAAATTACGCAACAAGCGCTAATTGGAGTTCTTACCGCTGGCGCTAGGGAGACCGAAGATCAAAGCTATATTCCGTTGTGCCCTATTTGGCACAACGCATTGCTGAACGAAGCTTTGATTGAAGCTAATAACGGAGAAATTGACCTTCACCACGTTCAACAAGCTCAGCAACACAAGTACAACCGTGAATCATATCTGCCTGAGCGTGCTCTTGATGATATTCGAGATGGTCAAGTCATTATCGAAACAAAGGGTGAACAAGTAGGTCAAGTTAATGGTCTGACTGTTATCGATGTACCGGGACATCCAATATCGTATGGTGAACCTGCACGTATTTCATGTGTCATTCATTTTGGTGATGGTGATATTGCCGATGTTGAGCGTAAAGCCGAACTTGGTGGTAACCTTCATGCGAAAGGCATGATGATCATGCAAGCGTTTTTGAGCAGTTCGCTCAACTTAGAAGATCCCCTGCCATATGCAGCTTCCGTGGTATTTGAACAGTCGTATTGCGAAGTCGACGGAGATAGCGCTTCTCTAGCTGAGTTATGCTCGTTAGTAAGTGCGCTTTCTGAATACCCTATTAACCAGCAAATAGCGGTTACAGGCGCTGTTGACCAATTCGGTCGCGTACAAGCGGTAGGCGGGCTAAACGAAAAAATTGAAGGCTTCTATCATGTGTGTAAACACAATGGCTTAACTGGCGAACAAGGCGTGATCCTTCCAAAATCTAACTTAAGGCATCTGGCTCTGAAACCTGATCTCATTGAGAGCATCAAAAATGAAGAATTCCATATTTGGTCTGTGTCTAATGTAGATGAAGCAATTCCTCTGATTATGAACAAACCATTTAGAGACGATGAACAAGAAAACGTTCTTAGCAAAATAGCGGAACGTATTGAAAACTTTGAAAGACATGAACACCGTATTGGAATTGTTGGACGCATTAAAAACTGGTTTGTCTAGTACTGATCGGACTTGTTTAGCGTACACCTGTTCACTAATATGCACCTATCAAAAATCGGAGTAATTGATAATGCAAAACAAACGTGATTCTTACACTCGCGAAGATCTTCTAGCATCAAGCCAAGGCGAACTATGGCCAGAAGGTCCTCAACTACCAGCACCGAACATGTTGATGATGGATCGCATCACAAAAATGTCTGAAACTGAAGGTGATTTCGGTAAAGGGTTGATTCTTGCTGAGCTGGATATTACTCCTGACCTATGGTTCTTTGACTGTCACTTCCCTGGCGATCCAGTAATGCCTGGTTGCCTAGGCCTTGACGCAATGTGGCAGCTTGTTGGGTTCTACCTTGGTTGGGTTGGCGGCAAAGGTAAAGGCCGTGCTCTAGGTGTTGGCGAAGTGAAATTCACAGGTCAAATTCTACCTACAGCGAAAAAAGTCACTTATGAGATCCACATGAAACGCGTTGTTAACCGCCGCTTGGTGATGGGTCTTGCTGATGGTCGCGTACTTGTTGATGGTAAAGAGATCTATGTTGCTAAAGATTTGAAAGTTGGCCTTTTCCAAGATACGTCAGCATTCTAATCGAATCGTTAAAGTTTTAATAAAGTGGTCGCTGACCGCTTTATTTTTGCCTCAATAAATTTAGTTATAGTGCATTAAAATATACTGAGAACTTATTAAACCTATATATGTCCACCAGCTATAGTAAGACTCTAGATAATTTGCTCAGAATTACTAGCCCACCTCTAGTATCTGTATCATTTAAATATCTCTTTCAGAAACTAACAAAGCCCCAGCAGTTGTAGTTAACAACAGGCAATGGAGCCTTGATTTTGGAATACGTTACGCCCTATTACTTATAGAGACCTGAATGCTTATCATCTTTAGCATCTCGCCAGCCACCTAACCAATACGATCTAGAATCCATTTGGCTGTATGGGCAAGCTTCTTGCGACCTACCATTCAAACCAGCCTTGTAGCCTTGAGATTGTGCTCGTTCTAGTCGATCTCGCTTCTGTCTCTTCATCGTGCAGTCCTCATACAGGTGTTGATTTACTAACATATAATGATTACAACTTTGAGGAGTTTTTGTAACTCCAACTTTAAGAATCGATCAATTTTTCACTTTTCTCAAGGCGAAAAAAAGCCCGAGTTCAGAATTGTGAACTCGGGCTCATGAGGTGAAATTATTTAAATTTTCTACGGAACCCTAACAGAACAAACACAGTCAAAGTTAACCAGCCTAGGCTACCACCTTGGCGATCGACTTTCTCTGAGTCGGAACTACGAGTTTGAATATCATCTTTAGTAGCACCAGCTATTGGAACCAGTTTAACAGCAACAACTTCTTCTACTGCGTTAGATGCAGCGCCACCACAGTAAGAGTTATGAGATGTTGTATCATACGCTTGAGCTTTACCACCAACGGTACATTTGATAGCTGTTGCTGAAATCACACCTGCATCATTAATGTCAGTTGCGTCAATAATTCGGAACTGGTTGTTATTTCCAGAAACGTTACCATCATTGGTTAGATCATCTAACCACCAAGCTTGGCCGTTAAAGATGTCTACACGACGCTCATCTTTCGAGGAATCGACATTGTACGGGTAGATAAAACCACGATGCCTACGCTCACTACCATCAACCTCACGAGTCGTTTCTGCGTCAATCTGACCCACAAACTCATTGAAGTTGTTCACAGCTTTAGCTTCACCACTTGAGCCACCGAAGAAGATACCGCCAGACAGATATGTTGCAGTAGGAGTAGATGCAGACGCATCTGTCACAACGAACATCTTGTTACCTGCGCTACCACTCTCTGGTACATAGCCGTTACGCTTAGAGTAACCAACAGCGAACAAATTATCGTTAATATCGGTCGCTACTGAGTTACTGTACTTATAGTCATCAGATGAGTTCGAGTTAACCGCAGCACCACTAATCGATTTAGTTACCCATGTGTTACTGCTATCAGACAAGTCCAGAGATTTACTGATAAAAACCGCCGCATCCATATCTTGTAGGTCACCACTACCATCTGTAGTGTTATAACCTACACCATAAAAAACGGAATTTGACTCTGCGATAGAACGCATACTACCTTGAGCAAAGAAGTCACCCGTTTTCGCTGGAAAAGCAGAGTTGTTATCCCAATCGATTAGTTCAGTCGTCGTACCATCCCAAATCGCAGCTTTAGAACTAAATACTTTATCGGGTTTAGAGGTATCAGTCGTACCACGGTCTTCGGAAACACTACCTACATTATAAACGGTGCCATTGCTCGCTTTAATCGCTCGCCACGCACGAGTTTCCGAAGAGCCAACTGGAGCTACCGAATCAGTATGAAGGGCAGTATTACGGATACCGCCTTCTGATTTAACACCCAAAGGTTCAACTTCTGTCGCAGATTGAGCATAGAGTGAGTTAATGACTGTGTTTCGGCCTGTAAATGTATCCCCACCTTCAACAAAAGCCTTTGCATTCACATAAGTAAGATCTGTCCGCTCTTTGCTCCAAGCGTTCCAATGATCTGTAGCCCACGCTTCACATGTTGAATATCTTAACTCACGGTTACAGTAGTTTTCAAAGTCATCGAACTCTTGAAGGTATTGGAACGCAGCGTCCATAGCAAACGGGACTTCTTCGCGATAACCGATACCATCAACGGCATTGCGAGTTTCACCAGCAAGTTTAAATGAACTGTCCGCACAGTTAGTTGCATTAGAATCAAAGCAACCTAGAGGTAACTCATCATCAGGTAATGCTGGCAATTGTGCGTTAGCGTTTACAGCTTTACCTGGCTGAATCGCTACACCAAAGATCTCAGAGATTTCAGGTTCATCAGCAAAAGAAGGCGTTACTTCAACAACCTTGTAAAGCGCAGCGTTGGCGTTAGTTGCGGCAAAAACCAATGCTGCAACTGATGTTAATTTAAATTTAGTACAAGTCATTATTACTTCTTAACTTTCCTGTTGTAGTGCCTCGAGCTCTTCCCAGCGCTCAAAAGCAACTTCAAGCTCCTGCTCTGCTGCAGATAGCTTATCTAATACTGGTTGTGTCTGCTCTACAGATTTCGAAAAGAAGCTTGGATCGTTGACTTCTTCCTGAAGAGTTTCAATTTGAGTTTCCAATTCTTCTAAACGCATTGGTAACGCTTCTAGTTCTCGTTGTAGCTTATACGATAACTTCTTAGGTTTAGCCTTAGCTGGGGCTGTTTTGGGAGTTTCCTCAACTACTTTTTCAGGCTTTGATGGCTTTTCAACCTGTCGGTACTCTAACGCTTGCTTTCTTTGTTGCTGAGCATCGTGGTAGCCACCAACAAATTCTTCAATCACGCCGTTACCTTCAAAGATCCAGCTTGTCATCACTGTATTATCTACAAATTGACGATCGTGGCTTACTAAAAGAAGTGTACCCTGATAGTTGGCAAGCAAATCTTCTAAAAGTTCCAAAGTTTCGATATCGAGATCGTTGGTTGGCTCATCGAGAATCAATAAGTTGTTCGACTTAAGGAAGATACGAGCTAATAACAGACGGTTTTTCTCACCACCAGATAGTGCCTTAACAGGGGTACGAGCACGTTTAGGAGAGAATAAGAAATCTTGTAAATAGCTCAGTGCATGGCGCTCACGGCCACCGACTGTCACTTCTTGCTTACCATCCGCTAAGTTATCAATTACAGACTTCTCTGGGTCTAGGGTTTCCCGGTATTGGTCAAAGTAAGCAACTTCAAGCTTAGTACCGCAATGCAAGCGACCAGAATCAGGCTTAAGTTGGTCAAGAAGCAACTTAAGTACCGTACTCTTACCACAACCATTCGGGCCAATCAGAGCAATACGATCGCCACGCATAATGTTGAAGTTGAAGTCCTTGACAATCTCTTTGCCTTCGAAGCCAAAGTTAAGATTCTCAGCTTCGAATACAATCTTGCCTGAGCGTTGACCATCATCAATCTGGATAACCGCTTTACCCTGCACTTCACGACGATTGATGCGTTCTTCTCGCAGTTTCTTCAGTGCACGTACACGGCCTTCGTTACGAGTTCGACGAGCTTTAATGCCCTGACGAATCCATACTTCTTCTTGAGCAAGCTTCTTGTCAAATTCAGCGTTTTGCATCTCTTCAACACGCAACGCTTCTTCTTTCTCTACTAGGTAGTTTTCGTAATCGCCAGGGAACGAGCTCAGCTTTCCTCGATCAAGGTCAACGATACGTGTTGCCATCGATTTAATGAACGCACGGTCATGCGAGATAAAGATGATTGAACCACGGAAATCTTTCAGGAAGCTCTCTAACCATTCAATGGTCGCAACATCTAAGTGGTTAGTCGGTTCATCTAGCAGAAGCACGTCAGGGTCACACACAAGTGCACGAGCAAGCGCCGCTTTACGTTGCCAACCACCAGATAAATCAGTCAGCTTTGTTTCAGCTGTCAGCTTAAGTGCAGCCATTACGTTACTTACGCGATCTTCAAAGCGCCATGCGTTCGCATGATCCAACTGCTCTTGAACGCGAGTAAGGCGATTTAAGTTCTTTTCGCTAGGGTCAGTACCAATGAGATCCAGAAGATCATGGTAGATCTTCAACTGTTCGCCAATTTCCGCTAGGCCACCAGCAACGTAGTCATAAACGGTGCCTTCTTCATTACGCGGTGGATCTTGCTCAAGGCGAGATACAACCACATCTTGTGTGATTTGCATCTTGCCGTCGTCCATGATGATGTTCCCAGACAGGATTTTCATCAATGTAGACTTACCAGCGCCATTGCGCCCTACTAAACACACACGTTCGTTTTCTTGCAGTGCAAAGTCCGCACGATCTAATAACGGGTGATCGCCAAACGCTAATTGCCCGTTATGAATTGTAAGTAATGCCATTCTTCTTTAACCAATCATTAAGTTCTAACAAGCCAAATGGCCAGTTAAGCTCTGAGCTTTGAGAAAGGTCAGAGCTTTCAAATTTGAGTACCGGAATAGTGACCCCGTAACGGGAAAAGAGCTCATCATCAAATGCAATGTCGACAACGTTGACATGATGGCTAATGTTTAACTGTTCCGTGAGTTGAAATGCCATCTCACATAGATGGCACCCTTCTGTACTGTAGAGAGTCAGCAATATATATCCTTATACAATCTCTTAACTACTTATGAGTAATCAACCAGCAGTTATGAATGTGCTTATTGCGAGAGAAGTCCAATGGAAGCGTCTTAGCTGAGATATTCTGAGCTTTAAGACCTAACGCTTCCAGACCTTCTAGATCCATTTTGAAGTGACGTTTGTTGTTAGAGAACACAATCGTGCCTTCTTCACGAAGAAGACGCTTAAGGTTTTCCATCAACTGAATGTGATCACGTTGAACATCGAAAGATTGATCCATACGCTTAGAGTTTGAGAACGTAGGTGGATCAATAAAGATCAGATCGTAAGAACCCTGCTCTTTAACCAACCACTGTAAGCAATCAGCTTGAACAAACTGATGTTGACGACCAACACGGCCATTAAGCTCCATGTTCTGTTTTGCCCACTCAAGGTAGGTATTCGACATATCAACCGTTGTTGTAGAACGTGCGCCGCCCACTGCAGCATGAACAGATGCACTACCTGTGTAAGCAAACAAGTTTAGGAAATCTTTACCTGCAGCCATCTCACCAATACGACGACGAGTGATCTTATGATCTAAGAACAAGCCTGTATCTAGGTAATCATGAAGATTAACAATCAGCTTAACGCCGTATTCGTTCACTTCTAGGTTCGATGAGTCTTGAGCCATTTTTTGATATTGAGAACGACCTTTCTGTTTCTGACGCACTTTAAGCACAACGTTGTTCGCTTCAACGCCAGTCACTTGAATAGCTGCACGGATGATATCGGTTAGACGACGTTTTGCTTTATCTTCTGGTACGTCTTTAGGGGCTGCGTATTCTTGAATCACTAGGTGACCTGGATATACGTCAATCGCTACATTGTATTCTGGTAAATCCGCATCATAGATACGGTAACAATCTAATTGCTCTTTCTTAGCCCACTTGCCTATTTTACCGATATTCTTTTTAAGACGGTTCGCAAAATCAGGCGCAATCAATTGTTCTTGCTCGCCTGTCGGACGCTCTGACATCGGACGATCTGAGATTGAGTAATTCTTTTGGTGACACGGTAACGCACCGTTGTTCAATTTGAACTGTTTGTCTGCACGCATGCGTAAGCAGCTAAGTAGTTCGTCTGAACTAGAGAAGATAGACGCGTTACAACCGCCAAATTCCGCTTTAAGCTGCGCGCCGAACGCCGTGTAAAGTGCAATAAGACCCGGCTCTGTACCAAGACGCTCACCATAAGGAGGGTTAGAAACAATCACACCATCAGTAAACTCGGTAGGACGCTTAAGCTTTGCAGCATCGCCTACTTCGAATTCAATCAGTTCTTCAACACCAGCACGACGAGCATTATCGCGCGCTGTTTTGATCATACGTTCATCATTGTCGTAGCCATAGAACTTACATTCCACTTTCTTAACACCACGACGGCCTTGAACATTCGCTTCCGCTTTCACTTCAGCCCATAGCTCAGGTTCAAAGTCTTCTAGTGATTCAAAACACCACTTCTGACGTTTAACACCTGGAGCCATGTTTGCAGCCATCATAGCCGCTTCAATCACTAACGTACCTGAACCACACATAGGGTCTAAGAAAGGTTTAGTTGCATCCCAACCACTTCGAATAAGGATTGCAGCAGCAAGAGTTTCACGTAATGGTGCTCGACCTGATTCAGGACGGTAACCACGTTGGTGAAGACCGCTACCTACCATATCAACACCAAGAATCGCTTTATCACGGTGTAGACGAACGTGAATACGAACGTCTGGATTTTCTTTGCTGATTGAAGGACGTGGCAAAGACTTCTTCTCGAAGCAATCAACAACGGCATCTTTTACTTTCATCGCACCGTATTGGCTATTACGGATTTCGTTGTTCGTACCATTGAAGTCAACAACGAAACGCTTAGAGCTATGGAATTGATTTACCCAGTTAACCGCAGTGGTTGATAGGTACAAATCCATGTCGTCCATACAAGTGAATTCAGAAAGGACACGTACAAATCGAGAAGCCAGACGGCTCCATAAACAACAACGATAAATTTGCTCATTGGTCGCTTTGAATTTAACACCTGCTTGAACAGGTTTTGCGTTTGTAATCCCTAGTTGGGTTAGTTCTTCAACTAATAAATTCTCAAGGCCATTTGAGGTAACCGCTAGATATTGATTCATAGTGTTCTTTTATTGATAAAAATTAGCTCGATTATACCTGAATTTGCTACTAGAGCATCACACTAAACTCGGATTTTCATTGAATCTTTCAACTAACTGGCTAGCAAATGCGCAGTGTTGAAGCGATCGCTTACCCACATCCCCTGAGGACACAAGACCTATCAAACCAACTCCATTTCTGACCATCTATTAACCAAAGTAGCAATGTGAATTTATATTCACCTTAAAATTGGTATATACCAGTAAACATTTATAGGTGAAATTTAGTTACAAAAGACTTAAAACAGGGAATAATGGCAGGCAATTTCCACTTCTAGTAGTGGAAATAGGCAGAAATTAAGGTGAAAAAATAACCATAAGTTCACTATTTATATGATTGGGAGGTGATGTATTTATCAAGATGAGATTTTTTAGGCACAAAAAAATCGGCTATTAAGCCGATTATGAGGAAGGTTTCTGTGAGTTTTGTCTAGTGAGGAACGTTAAATGACATACTAGATTAGAAGCTAACCTACCATCGCTATGTGTGTTTTATGCAGGATAGTATTCGCGTCTACCATTCTATCGTGCATTACTTTGATTGAGTCTCCAAAGCGCAGCCCTTTTGAAGGCGTCAGCAGGAACTCTTCTAGGTCGACAAATGCACATAGGCTCGCACACTCTCCCACTTCTAATACAATGAAATACCCTAAGCTATGCTCGTTATTCATTTGTACAATATCCCCTTCCTGAGGATATTCATGGCCAGTGCCTTGTGAGTCGAAAAACCAACTCTTAGGCTGTACAGGCTTATGGAAGCGCTTTGCTGCCACACAATAGAGTGCCAGTTCAGCTTGACGAGGCTCAGATAGATCTAAGCCAGAAATTTGTTCTTTGAAGGTTTGGTATGCAGATGCATCATCAACAGTGAATTCATTATCTTTAAACGCGCAGTCCACCAGCTTGTTGCGGACCAGATTCGTTTTAAAAACCATATCCTCTCCGAGGTTTAGCATTAATGAACATTGCTGATCATCATAATACCAATTCCATGTATCGCTAGGTTTAAGCATCATTTCGTCTCACACTGTTGAACCATTCCGTTAGGTAAAACGCAAAATTACCTTCAATTACAGTAATTTTACTGAGCAATAGGCAAAAAAAAAGAGGAAATGAATTCCTCTTTCTTATCGCTTTTCTCTACAACTCAGTGAGTTACAGTGTATCTTTTAACAAGACGATGCCAGATTGTCGCTTTTATAAGGATAAAAGCTTTTTGAAGCTTATAAATTTTTGACGATGTCGCCTACAAGGCCTGGACCTTTGTAAATGAAACCAGAGTAAACTTGTACAAGCTTAGCGCCAGCCATCATTTTCTCTTTTGCAGCAACATAAGAGTCAACACCACCTACCCCAATGATCGGCAGTTGGTCACCCAACTCTTCGTGGAGTTTACGAACCACTTCAGTACTGCGAGATTGAACAGGACGTCCACTTAGGCCACCCGCTTCATCGCAATGCTTCATGCCTTCAACAATACTGCGATCTAATGTTGTGTTGGTTGCGATCACACCATCGATCTTATTTTTGATCAATGATTCGCAAATCTGGCTGATTTCGTCATCACTTAGATCTGGAGCGATCTTAAGAGCAAGCGGGACATATTTACCATGCTTCGCTTCTAATTCAGATTGCTTGGTTTTCAATTCAGACAATAAATCATCAAGAGCTTCACCATATTGTAATGAACGAAGTCCTGGAGTATTTGGTGAAGAGATATTTACCGCAATGTAACCTGCGTATTGATATACCTTCTCCATACAGATCAGGTAATCCTCCGCACCCTTTTCAATTGGTGTGTCTTTGTTCTTACCGATGTTGATACCTAAAATTCCGTCATAGTTTGACTTCTTAACATTCTCCACAAGGTTGTCGACGCCTAGGTTATTGAAGCCCATGCGGTTGATAATACCTTCGGCTTCAACAAGACGGAACAAACGAGGTTTTTCGTTACCTGCTTGTGGACGAGGAGTAACAGTCCCTACTTCCACGAAACCAAAACCCATTGCGCCAAATGCATCAATACATTCGCCGTTTTTGTCTAGGCCGGCAGCAAGGCCAACTGGGTTTTTAAAAGTAAGACCCATACACTCTACAGGTCGGTGAGGTAATTGTTGACGATACAAAAGATCAATAGGTGTACCGGTGAAGCGTTTGAAATTTTGGATTGCAAGATCATGTGCCTTTTCGGCATCAAGTTGGAAAAAGCCAGTTCTGGCTAGACGGTAAAGCATTGTGCCTCCGATAGAAAAAAGCGCCGTGTAAACGGGGCGATATTATTTACTTATTTACCCAACTATTCAATCTATTACTGTCTGTAAGGATAAGATAATCGAGTTTGCTAAAGAAAGAGGTTCATTATTAAGCAAACGTTATCGTATCCTCCAACGAGTGATCCACTTGACTATCATTCATGTAACGAGCATTTGTCAACTCGGCCAATTATAAGCTAACTTGACCAAGCATAAGTGACTCAACAAAATAATTAGACACGTCATTCACTATTCAGCTAAACGAAAAAGGCAGACCTATGGCCTGCCCTTGTTTCTTTTCGTTTTTATCTAATCGCTAGTCTGTCGACATGCAGTTTAAGTTCAATAGCATCAACTCTCGCAACGCTACTGAGAACTTAGCAAATTCATGAACCGAACCAACTTTGAATTCGTTCAAGATACTTTCCCAACGATGCAGAGAAACAGAGTTACTTTCCATCCAATCATCCAATGCTTTAATCACATCAAGGTCGGCACCACAACCGCAATTAAGCACTTGGCCAGTTAGCTGACGTTGCTGCCAATCCAGATCTTCTCTGAATGCCGCACGTGCCAGAGCTTGCCAGTTGTTGTCCACTGCTTGGCCATTGATTTGTTTCAAGAACCAGTGCAGAGACAAACGGTCACCAAGGTTAAAGTAAAGCTTAGACGCTTGTTGTACTGTTTTACCGGTTTCACGAGCCACTGTGGATATATCCAGTGCTGAGTACAGGCTAGACAAACGAGCCACTGAATTAGCCAACTCAGCGTTGACACCTTGGTCAATCCATAGTTGAGCCATTGCTTGATGCTCTTCTACTTCTGAAGCCACTAGGTTTTCATCCAGTTTCTCAGTAATAGCCGCCACATCCCCTTGGTAAAGTTCAATCAATGCATTCACTGATTGCTTACCATTGCGGTTTCTTAATAACCAACGCGCTAGACGACGAAGCGTACGACGCACATGATAAAGCAACTCGTATTGAGCTTCAGAGCTTGAGATATTATCCAGCTCACGAATGCTTTTCAGAACTTTACCTAAACCGTAAATCTCACGGGATGCCGCGTAAGCATTTGCAATCTCAACAATGTTTGCGCCTGTCTCTTCTTGCAAACGAGTCACGAAGTTACAGCCCATCTCGTTAACCATTTGGTTAGCAAGCGCAGTCGCAATGATCTCTGCACGAAGTGGATGGTTATCCATGTGCTGAGAGTAGTTACGGCGTAACTCTGTTGGGAAGTATTGCATCAGTTGTTGAGCATGGAACTCATCATTCGCAATATCATCGCTCACAAGATCTTCTTTTAGAACCATTTTACCGTAAGCGATCAATACTGATAGCTCAGGTCTTGTTAGTGCTTGACCTTGCTTCTCACGCTCTAGCAGCGTTTCGTCATCTGGGATGTATTCCAAACCACGATCCAAGTACCCTGCTTTTTCCATTGTGTGGATAAAGCGGATCTGCTCTTTCACTAAGCCTACACCTTGATGCTCAGTAACAGAGATAGACTCAGCTTGGCAGTAAGCGTCGTCTAGTACGATATCACCTACTTCGTCTTCCATAGATTCAAGAACTTGGTTACGTTGCTTAACGGTTAGATCACCATTAGACACCAAGCCATTCAAGAAGATCTTAATGTTAACTTCATTATCCGAACAATCTACACCACCAACGTTATCAACAAAGTCAGTATTAACTCGACCGCCCGTTAGAGCGTACTCAATACGACCCAATTGCGTCATACCCAAGTTACCGCCTTCACCAACAACCTTAGCTTTCAGGTCACGGCCGTCAATACGTAGCACGTCATTTGCACGGTCACCTACATCGGTATGAGTCTCGTTTGAAGACTTAACATAAGTACCAATACCGCCATTCCAAAGTAGATCCACTTTCATAGACAAGATCGCTTTGATCAAATCATTTGGCGCCATTGATGCTTTTTTGGTACCCAGCATTTTCTGAATTTCAGGTGTTAAAGGGATAGATTTCGCGCGACGAGAGAAGATGCCGCCACCTTGAGAAATCAAATCTTTATTGTAATCTTCCCAGCTTGAACGAGGCAGATTAAACAGACGATCACGCTCTACCCAACTTGATGCTGAATCTGGATTTGGGTCAATGAAGATGTGCATGTGGTTAAACGCAGCTTGTAAGCGAATGTGCTTAGATAGCAGCATACCGTTACCAAACACGTCGCCCGCCATGTCACCCACACCAACTGCAGTGAAATCTGTTGTTTGGCAGTTGATGCCCATTTCACGGAAGTGACGCTTAACGGATTCCCAGCCACCTTTAGCCGTGATACCCATTGCTTTATGGTCGTAACCGTTTGAGCCACCAGATGCAAATGCATCACCCAGCCAAAAGTTGTACTCTCCAGCTACTGAGTTGGCGATATCTGAGAATGTCGCGGTACCTTTATCGGCTGCAACAACCAAGTAAGGGTCATCTTCATCGTGACGAATCACGCTCTTAGGAGGAATAACCTCGCCTTCGATGATGTTGTCAGATACATCCAGTAATGCACGAATGAAACGTTTGTAACAACGTTGACCTTCAGCGAAGATTTCATCACGGCCAGACATTGTGTGCTGGCGTTTACAAACGAAACCACCTTTAGCACCAACTGGGACAATTACTGTGTTCTTAACTTGCTGTGCTTTAACTAAGCCTAGAATTTCAGTACGGAAATCTTCTTGACGATCTGACCAACGCAAACCACCACGAGCGACTTTACCTGCGCGTAAATGCACACCTTCTATATCAGGCGCATAGACAAAAATCTCGAATGCAGGGACAGGAGCCGGAATATCTGGAATCTCGCTTGGTCTCATTTTCAGAGCCAACCAAGGTTTAAACTGTTTGTTTTCGTCTAACTGGTAATAGTTAGTACGAAGTGTCGCAGTGATCATTTCCATGTAACGACGAATGATACGATCATCATCCAAGCTTTCTACATGATCCAACTGTTCAGTGATCTTCTTAATAAGATCTTGTTGACCTTTTGCGCTACCCTTCAGTTTCGGATCAAAACGCTTGCCGAATAAGCTCACTAACCCTTTAGCTAACTCTGGGTAATGAGACAATGTGTCTTCAATGTATTGTTGGCTGAATGGGAAACCAACTTGACGCATATAACGAGCATAAGCACGTAAGATTGAGATTTCACGGCCAGAAAGACCAGCGCCCAATACCAAGCGGTTGAAACCATCACTGTCTAACTCGCCCGCCCAAATTGCCGCAAAGGCTTGTTGGAAAAGATCGCGAGCTTCACGAAGATCAACGGTCTTGTCGCTCTTATGCAGCATTGAAAAGTCCAAGATCCAATATGTTAAACCATTGGTCTTACGCACTTCGTAAGGGGACTCGCCAATCACACGTAGACCAAAGTTTTCTAGCATTGGCATTACTTCAGAAAGGTGAATTGGCTCGTCACTGTGATAAAACAGTTTCAAACGAACGGCTTTCGAATCTGCTGCTTCTTCTTGAGGACGGTAGAACAGCATACCAAGTCTGTTATCTTCGCTTAATGCTTCCAAACTCTCGATATCGGCCACCGCAGAACCAGGCATCATGTCTTCTTTGTACGAGCGTGGGAACGCACGCATGTACTCTTTAGACAGTGGGAGTCCTTTACTTTCACCAAAGTTAGCAATGATTGACTCAGATAAGCGGTCATCCCACGTAGACGATACTTCCATTAAATTCTGCTCAATTGTTTTCACGTCGACATCCATGTTGTTGTTATCAACACGAACAATATAATGCGTTCTCGCCAACGGGCTTTCAGAGAAATAAGTTGTAAATTCAACTTCTTGTTCGCAGCCAAAGTACTGCTTCAAGATGCGCTGCGTTTGACGACGAAGTTCAGTGTTGTAACGATCTTTTGTTACATAAACCATACAGCTAAAGAAGCGACCAAACGGGTCTTTACGAACAAACAAGCGTAGAAGGTCACGATCTTGCATTTGCACAACGCCAGTACCGACTTCCAGTAGCTCTTCTTCACGAGCTTGAAGCAGTTCATCACGCGGGTAATTTTCAAGAATGTTATGCAGTGCTTTGTAAGAGTACGACCCCTCACGGTAACCACTCGCCTCAATAATACGCTCTACTTTTTCACGAACCAATGGAATCGTTTCAACAGTTTGATTGTACACGGCAGAGGTATAAAGACCGGTAAAACGATGTTCACCGATTACCTTTCCATTCTTATCAAACTTCTTAATACCGATATAATCATTGTAAGCAGGTCGATGAATACGTGAAGCCGTGTTTCCCTTGGTGAGAATAAGTACATAAGGTTTTTTTGCCTCTAAGCGTGCCGAATCAGAAAACTCCGACAACTTAACATTACGTACGCGATCTGAATTTGCGAACAAACCAAGACCTTGCTCTTTAGTCGGTTGCAGCTCAGTGTCACCATTCACAGATACAAGGTCATATTCCTTGTAGCCCATAAAGGTAAAGTTGTGTTCACCTAACCAACGAAGAAACGCCAACGTTTCATCAAAGCGCTGACCGTCAACTGGTATGCTATCTTTTTGCTTTTCAACTTTATTAGTTACTTCTTCAAGTCTTTCAACCATTTTAAGCCAGTCATTCACAACTAAGCTAGTATCTGTGAAAATATCCAGTAGTTCCGTTTTAAGCGCTGTCATTTCGGCTTTGCTGCTAAGACGATCCACTTCGATATGGAAAAGCGACTGGAACGCGCCTTTATTGTTACTCACGCCAACCACACTTCCGGCGCCAGAACGATCAATTTGCGTTGGGTTATGCAGCATAAGGTGAGAAGAAAGATCTAAGCGTGTTAATGCCATTTTTACAGAATCAACGAGGAATGGGCTGTCTGGTACCACTATCTCAACGATGGTGTGAGTAGATTGCCAACCTTGGCGACTTACTGTTGGATTAAATACTCGAACAGAAATTTCGTCAGGTTTTTTTTCGTTGATGTGATGCCATAAACTAACTACAGCACCATATAAATCAGATTCGTTTCTTTGGATTAAGTCGTCTTGAGAAACATTACTAAACAAATGTTGAGCAAGTTGAGTTACGAGAGGTCGATGAGCAAGGTCAAGTTTGTCTTGAATGAGTTTGTACACTTTTTCAAGTAAAACTGGAACCACAGTTTCACGTGCGGTCATAGTCACACTCCACAATTAGAATTGTATTTTATTATAGGGGGATCACTTAAGCTGGTGTTTGAATTCGCGCTGTAAAGCCCACTTCTACTAACGAGTTAAGCAAAGGTAATGCATTCGTTTATTGTAAAAGCATTATTGAAAAATAGTTAATTGTTTTGGAGGTGGTAAGAGGTGAAATGTTTGATTATGTGATTAAGATTCCTTTTAAGTCACTGGGCATGTCGAGCTTTACAGAGCTTCCAACTTTATAAACTTATTTTTTTGGTCAGTTGTAAGCCTAAACCGTCCTCTGACTCCTGTTTGTGTAAGAAGTGGTCTGAATCGAGTTGCCGGTAATTGTAAGCGTAAACCTGTTGTTGTTATCACTTGAACTTTACTTGCCACACCAGAATAGCTAGCCATAAATTGTTGATATGAGATATTAAGTTGGAAAATATAGTGGTTCATACATACCTGTTTAAATATACAGTATCGATGTTTTGCGCCACAAAATCAGTGACAGAGATGCTCTGTCACTGATTTGCAGTTTAATAATGCTTTAGTTTAACTCAAGCCTCTAATGCTTTATTAACTTTTTCAAAGAGATCTTTAGCTAAGTTATCCATATTCTTTAACGTCTCAAGTTCATTCTTGATCAGAGCTTGGCGCTCATCATCATATTTACGGAACTTAAGTAGCGGGTCAATTAAACGCGAAGCTACTTGCGGATTGCTGCAGTTAAGCTCACGTAATATTTCACCGGCAAACGCATACCCCTGACCAGACTTATCATGGAACTGTACCGGGTTCATGTTTAAAAATGAACCAACCAAGTTACGAGTACGATTCGGGTTTTTCAAGCTGAACGCTTGGTGTGACATAGATTGTTTGATCACTTCAAGCGCATTTGAACTTGGGTTAGTACCTTGAAGAGCAAACCACTTATCCATAACAAGACCATCGTGTTTCCACTTGTCACTGTAATCCGCCATCAAGGTTTCACGACAAGGTAGCTGTGCACTGTTTGCCGCGCCCATTGCTGCCATGGTATCTGTCATGTTGTTTGCGTGCTGATACATTGCAACAACCAAATCATTGCCCTGCGCAGTATGAGCCAAGTAACTTAGGCAAACTTTACGCAGAGTACGCTTACCTATCGAATCATGATCAATCGTGTAATCGTTTAATACATGACTGTGATAAACCGCCGACAATTCATCTTCAAGCTCTTTCGCTAGCGTAACTTTCATACTATTTAGTACCAATGCGATAGCATCGATATCTACACGCTCATACCAACCAGACACTTCATTGTGGCTTGGTAAAGAAAGCATCTCCGCAATAAACGCAGGTTCTAGCGAGTCACTAAGTAACACGCCACGGAATGCATCAACAACAGAAGATGAAAGTTCGAAACCTTGGCCCTGTTGAACCTTCTTAATATTACTGCGAATATACTTAGCCAATAGCATTTGGCCAGCATCCCAACGAGAGAACTCATTGCGCGCATTCACCATCAAAAAGATAAGCTCTTCATCTGAATAGTCGTACTCCAATTTCACTGGTGCAGAGAATTCACGAAGCAATGATGGGATTGGTTGCTCAGAAACGTTTTCAAATACAAAGGTTTGCTCCGCCTCTTTCACATCTAATACGTTATGAACTGGCTTTCCGTTACATTGTAACTCAACTACATCACCAGACGCTGTGTACAACTCGATATCTAAAGGGATATGCAAAGCCTGCTTTTCAATTTGATCATGAGTTGGCGCCGTCACTTGACGAGTTGTTAAAGTGTATTGTTTCTTTTCTGCGTCGTAGTGACTTTGAACAGAGAGCGTCGGCGTACCAGACTGGCTGTACCATAAACGGAACTGAGACAGGTCAACGCCCGATGCGTCTTCCATTGCTGCGACGAAATCTTCACACGTTGCAGCTGTGCCGTCATGACGTTCGAAGTACAGCTTCATGCCTTTTTGGAAACCGTCTTCCCCCAACAATGTGTGGATCATCCGGATCACCTCACAGCCCTTTTCGTACACGGTCAAGGTGTAGAAGTTATTCATTTCTATCACTTTTTCTGGGCGAATTGGATGAGACATTGGGCTCGCATCTTCAGCGAATTGTGGACCACGGATGATACGCACATTGTTGATACGATTGACTGCGCGAGAACCAAGGTCTGATGAGAACTCTTGATCGCGGAATACGGTTAAACCTTCTTTCAAACTTAACTGGAACCAATCACGACAAGTCACTCGGTTACCTGTCCAATTGTGGAAGTATTCATGACCAATTACCGCTTCAATACCCAGATAATCTGTATCCGTTGCGGTCTGGTCGTTGGCTAGAACAAACTTAGAGTTAAAAACGTTCAGGCCTTTGTTTTCCATCGCCCCCATGTTGAAGAAATCAACGGCTACGATCATGTAGATGTCTAAATCGTACTCTAAGTTGAAACGCTCTTCGTCCCACTTCATTGAGTTAATCAAAGAAACCATCGCGTGGTTAGCTCTGTCTAGGTTACCTTTGTCAACAAAGATTTCTAGGTCAACCTTGCGGCCTGATTGCGTAGTGTAAGCATCACGAAGTACGTCAAAATCACCCGCAACTAAAGCAAACAGGTATGCCGGCTTTGGATGTGGGTCTTGCCATTTCACCCAGTGACGACCATTTTCAGCTTCACCTTCATCAACACGGTTACCATTGCTTAATAAGAATGGGTTTTCTGCTTTGTCGGCGATAACCGTTGTGGTGAATTTTGCCAATACATCCGGGCGATCCATGTAGTAAGTGATGCGACGGAAGCCTTCAGCTTCACATTGAGTACAAAACGCACCACCCGATTTGTACAGGCCTTCAAGTGCACTGTTCCCCTCAGGATCAACTTCAGTCACGATCATTAATGTGAATTCTTTTGGAAGGTCATTCAATGTCAGTTGAGTTTCAGACAGCTCGTACTGCGTCCACTCTTTGCCTTCAACCAAAACAGACACTAACTTCAAGCCCTCACCATCAAGTACTAAGGTCGAGCTATCTTTCTCTTGCTTAACACTAGACACCGCCGTAATGATGGACGCTGAATCGTACAAATCGAAAGTAAGATCGATTTCAGAAATAGTGTGAGATGGTGATTGATAATCTTTACGATACTTGGCTTGAGGTGTATGTGCCATGACGGGTTCCTTTTGATCGTTATACGTAATTATTTGTTAACTGTATATATCTAAAGGTTGAGCGCCAAGAACACAAGGGGAATATTAAAAAAAGGAGGCATTGTAGGAAAATGCCTCCATGTTTTGCTATTTTATCAATCAAATCAGAAAGGAACGGCTAAGAAATGAACTGTGTGCCATATTTTCAGCGAGCCGGTTTTATGGTTAAAACTCGTGCTTAACGTATGCGATTAAGCACCGCGAACATGTCTCCCTCTTCACCTTGAAGCGTCAATACATCACTGTTCAATGTGTAACGAGTGCCGTGCTCACCATTCTCATAAAGTAGTACTAACTGGTCACCCTCAGTGTAATACACACCACGGCGAATGACTTCCCCCCCTTCTTCATCGGACACTCTGAACATGAAGATAAAATCAGGTTGAAGCACTAAATCCATTTTTTGAATGTTGCTTGCACGCAAATCGCTTCCAGACAGTTCGGCGCTTGACCAAATTCCTGCCAGGGCGTTAGGCAAGGCTTTGGTGAACATAACACCGTTAAGATTCAGCATATTGTGATTACTGCTGTACGCGTAAACCTGAGGCTCAGAAGTATTCAAACCCAAAATAATGGTGTCTTCATTGGCGTTATACAAACCTTCCCAATGATCCACACTGTAGTCTTTCTTTTGGATATCGATAGTGAATGAGTAATTGGAATCAAGAGTGAGTTTGATTGCTCTAAAATTTTCAGTACCTTGCTCAGGATCTGGATTCATCAAATACCAATCGCCAAGCAACAGAGGAAGGTCAAAATAGGATAAATTGCTATCACTTTTTGATTGTTGTTCGCCTGAAGTAACTTCGCTACCAAAAGCAACAAAGCTTAGACAAGATAAAAATAATAGAATCCATTTCATAATAGCCCCCTCGTTTCTTTTAATCTTAGGTCCGTAATGCATAGAAAGCGAAAAAACACGAGCTAGATCACTAAATTTTAAATACGAAGTAACATAAGTGACATAAGTGACATCATCATTAGCATGAATGTATCTACATTAGTCGATTATTAGAGGGCGGTTTGGCAAAGTAGCGAGGGATAAAATTTAAAGATTACGTAAAATTTAAGGAAAAAAAGCGAGCCTAGGCTCGCTTTTCAAATATTGCACGTTTGAATTACTACCTTCCGGTAACTATCCGATCTATTTTTTGATCATATCCAGCATGATTGCAACAGACTCATCAAGATAAGCATCCGGGGCTTCATAGTCTTTAGGAATATCATCCAACATTTTAAACGCCTCTAACTTAGCGGCTTTTTGACGTTGATTGATACGCTCTAAACGAAGTGCTTCCACATCATCACCTTCTTGCTTACGTACCTTTTCATTGAGAGAAAGGTCGTTGTCATCTTTATCTGCCTTATATTTTTCAATATCTTGCGCGATAAAGCCAAACTCCATATCAGAAGCAACACGAGCTTGGTGTTTAGCGGTTAAAGTGAGGATTTTATCATCATTACGTTGTAACATTGAGTAATTAGCTTTATCAATACTGTCCCAAGGCAAAGCATTATCTTCAACGCTTTCCCCCGTGTCATCTGACTCAATCGGTGTTGGGTAAGCAATATCAGGCACTACACCCTTGTTTTGCGTACTACCACCATTGATTCGGTAGAACTTCTGGATTGTATATTGAACGTAGCCCAACTCTTTATCAAACAAATCATAGATATGATTCAAAGAACGATGCTGTTGTACCGTTCCTTTACCAAAAGAGTTCTCTCCTAAGATGATTGCACGACCGTAATCTTGCATCGCTGCTGCAAAGATCTCAGATGCTGAAGCACTGTAGCGATTTATCAAGACCGTTAATGGACCTTGGTAACTGATTTCGCCATCAGTATCACTGTTCACCTTGACACGACCGTAGCTATCACGAACCTGAACAACCGGCCCCTCTTTGATAAATAAACCAGAGAGTTCGGTTGCTTCAGTCAATGCGCCACCACCATTGTTTCGAAGGTCTACGATAATACCTTCAACACCTTGCTGTTTAAGCTCAGTGATCAATTTATCGGTATCTTTAGAAAGGCCAACATAGAAACTTGGTACCTCAAGAACACCAATCTTCTTACCATCTTTTTCGATAATTTCAGACTTAACGGCACGGTCTTCTAAACGAATCTTATCGCGTACAATTGTGACAACGTGACTTTTTGCATCGTTACCTTCCGGCAAGATCTGTAGCTTAACTTTAGTCCCTTTCGGACCCTTAATCAGTTGCACTACATCGTCTAAACGCCAGCCGATAACATCCACGACTTCTTCACCGTCTTGGCCTACACCGACAATGCGATCACCATCACTCAATTGTTTGCTGTTTGACGCAGGGCCACCAGCAACTAACGAGCGAATAACGGTATAGTCTTCAGTCATCTGCAGCACTGCACCAATACCTTCTAGAGATAGATTCATCTCAGATTGGAATTGTTCTGCATTTCTTGGAGAAAGGTAACTGGTGTGCGGATCAACTTCACGCGCGAATGCGTTCATGTAAATTTGGAAAGCATCTTCGTTGTGCGATTGCGTAATACGCTTCATCGCATTGTTGTAACGCTTTTCCAAAACTTCTTGAATCTCTGGCCACTCTTTACCAGTAAGTTTTAGATTCAACGCATCGTATTTAACGCGTTTTCTCCAAAGCTCATTCACTTCAGCGATATCTTTTGGCCATTCAGCTTCACTACGATTGAGCTCAATACTTTCATCAGTATCAAACTTAATCTCTGTATCTAGCAAAGACAATGCGTATTGAAAACGTTCAAAACGCTTCTGCATAGACAAATTATAAACATCGAATGCAATCTGGTTATTGCCTGCTTTCAGTTGATCATCAATTTGTGTAGATGACGCAGCGAAAGAGTCAATATCAGCTTGAGTGAAGATATTACGATTATAGTCCAGCATCTCTAAATAACGATTAAAGATAGCTTGAGAGAAATCATCGTTGAGATTGAAGTGTTTGTAGTGAGAACGAGTAAATCGAGAAGTCACACGTTTACTAGCAGTTTCGTGTTGGGCCTCAGGAACGAGTAGAGGTAAATCGTCCTGAGATAATTTGGCTTCGAGAGCCTGAGTTGAAGCTGCTAGCCAAAAGCTAGCAGCAATCAATGTCAATTTTGAACGGCATTTCATGCGTAGGAGTATCTCCTTTAAGCGCGCAAGTGCTCCGCTTTAACAACCATTTGTAGGCCGTTTGCTAACTGAACACGCACATCTTCCTTATTGATTTCAACAATGGTCGCAGCCATGTTTCCTTTACCCATGTTCACATTTACTTCTTTGCCAGCGATAAATTCGTCAGCGTTCAAAGCGCGAGTTTCAACAGGCTTTTCGACTTTTGGTGCTTTAGGCGCTTGACGACGAGGCTGCTGAGCTTTCTTCGCCTTAGGTTTTGCTTTGCCTTCTTCACGAGCTTTTTGTGCTTGTTCTTTACGACGAGCTTGAACTTTCGCTTTGCTTTCTGCAAGTGTAGCTTTAGCGTGTTCTACGTGCTCTTCTTCTAGTGTGCCACACGCGTTGCCGTCTAGGTCAACACGTTCCGCACCAGCTTTTACGCCGTGCAGGTAACGCCATGATGATGTGTACTGTCTTAACGCTGCACGAAGCTGAGTCTTACTTACTTTTTCGTCTTCATTTAGACGTTCAGCAAGATCTTGAAAAATACCAATTTTAAGTGGTTTAGCTTCACCTTCTAGAGTAAAGCATTTAGGGAAACATTCAGCAATATATGCGATAACTTCTTTGCTGTTTTTTAACTTTTCAGTGTTTTCCATGTGGGTTCCTGGTTTTTGCGGTTTTCCGCGAGCATTAAGAAAATATTTTTACGTATTATAAAGAGATGCTTGGGAAAAACCACAGTAAGAGAATAATTTATACCTTGTTCGCGTGCGAATTAAGCAGCTTTTCCACTTCTTCCATAAAAAATGTCAATCCATCCTCATCGATTTGAGAGAAACGGCCAACATTTGGGCTATCGATATCTAGAACGCCCGCGACTTTCCCACCAATCGAGAACGGAATTACGATTTCTGAGTTACTTGCAGCATCACAAGCAATGTGTCCTTCGAACTCATGAACATCATGAATGCGTTGGACTGTATTTGTCGCAACCGCAGTTCCACATACACCACGCCCTACCGGGATTCGAACGCAAGCTGGCTGGCCTTGGAATGGACCTAGTATAAGTTCACCTTGTACCTCAGATGGGGTTTGCTTCATTAAATAGAAGCCCGCCCAGTTCAGATCATCCAATTCCATGAATAATAATGAGCTGATATTGGCTAGATTAGCAATAAGATCGGTTTCTGATTCAATTAATGCAACAGCTTGTTTGGTTAAGCGTTGGTAATGTTCTATTTTCATATTAACTTCCAATTAAATTGAGACTTCCATTATCAAGAGAACGCAGTAAAATGCGGCCATTAAACCAAATAGGACTTATTCTCATTACAATGAACAATTCAGAAGACACTATTAGCCGTTCTTGGTTAATAACTCAAGTAAAAAAACACAAGTCCAAATTACTGTTTGCTAACATTATTGCCATTTTTGCAACTCTCATTAGCGTTCCTATCCCGTTGCTAATGCCACTCATGGTCGACGAAGTTTTGCTTGATAAGCCCGCTTCTGGCTTAGAAATGATGAACCACCTACTTCCTTCATCGTTACAAACACCGACTGGCTATATCGCCCTGACTTTACTGTTAGTCATTATAATGCGTACGGCAAGCCAAACGCTGAATATTCTACAAGGACGTCAGTTTACACTCGTATCCAAAACGATCACCTATCAGATGCGCAGTAAGATGATAGATAAGCTTGGTCGTATCAGTATTAGACAATACGAAACTAGAGGCAGCGGCGGTATTAACGCCCACTTAATAACAGATATAGAGACTATCGATAAGTTCATTGGCTCTACCCTGTCTAAGTTTCTGATTAGCTTCTTGACGGTATTAGGGACAGCAATGGTTCTATTGTGGCTCGATTGGCGTCTTGGGTTGTTTATATTACTGGTCAATCCTGTTGTCATTTACTTTTCTCGTAAACTAGGTAGTAAGGTTAAACACCTTAAAAAGTACGAGAATCAATCTTTTGAACGCTTTCAGAATCGGTTGGTTGAAACGTTAGACGGAATCTATCAACTTCGCGCTGCTAATAAAGAGCGTATTTTCTTAGACGAACTTAAGGCCCAAGCAAACCAAGTAAGAGTCGATGCGGACAAATACGCATGGCAGTCTGAAGCCGCTGGTCGTTTATCATTCTTACTCTTTCTATTAGGTTTTGAACTGTTCCGCGCAGTCGCGATGCTGATGGTGCTATTTAGCGACCTAACTATCGGTCAAATTTTTGCGGTATTCGGCTATTTATGGTTCATGCTGGGCCCTGTGCAGGAGTTATTAGGGATTCAATTCTCTTGGTATAGCGCGAAAGCAGCATTACATCGTATCAATGAGCTTTTAATGTTAGAGGAAGAAAAACGTCCGATTAGTAAAGTCAACCCGTTTAATGAACATGAGGAAGTGACAGTCGACATCGAAAACGTTACCTTCTCTTACACGTTAGAAAACACTGTTTTAAATAAACTATCCCTACATATTCCGGCTGGTAAGAAAGTCGCTTTGGTGGGTGCCAGTGGTGGTGGTAAATCAACGTTGATCCAGTTGTTAATTGGGGTTTATCAAGCGGACTCTGGCTGTATACGCTATAACGGTGAAACGAGCGATGACATCAGCTTTGATGTGATTCGCAATCAAATTGCCGTTGTTTTACAGCAACCTATACTCTTTAACGATACATTAAGGCATAATCTGACCCTTGGTGCAGAATACGACGAAATGTCACTGTGGCGTGCACTTGAAGTCGCTCAAATGCAAGATGTTATCAAGCAACTGAATAATGGTTTGGATACTCCAATTGGTAGGAATGGCGTTCGACTGTCTGGCGGTCAACGACAGCGCTTAGCAATCGCCCGCATGGTACTGAGTAACCCCAAGTTTGTTATTCTTGATGAGGCGACATCGGCGCTTGATACGGCTACTGAGTCAGCTCTACATAAAGCGCTAAGCGAGTTTTTGAAAGATCGCACAACTTTGATAGTGGCTCATCGATTATCAGCGGTGAAACAGGCCGATCTAATCTATGTTTTAGAAGATGGGCAAGTCACACAGACGGGAACACATGGTGAACTGGTTGAACAACAAGGACTATATCAAACACTTTATGGCAGTGTGCAATCGCACGCCTGATGTACGCGACCCTATACATTTAAGTCAGGTTAATGGCCTGACTTACGTTCTAACTTCGGAGGTCATGTGACCTCCTCTACCAACAATCCATCATCAGATAGGCCAACGACAAGCCATCTATTAAGTAAACACTTGTGCGATAACAGTAACGTAAGACTGTGCCAAGGCTGCGAGCTTCCTGTTGATAAAGTGGAGATATCACAAGGAAAATCAGCGTATTGTCCAAGATGTGGCACTCAGTTATATCGTGGTGGAACACCAAGTCTCTCTGGAAATTTAGCTATTGCTCTCACGTGCTTGCTGCTATTTATCCCCTCTCACTTTTTTGATTTCATTAGTATACGTCTGATTGGAGTAATGATACCTGCGACTCTGCCATCCGGCGTGTTTACCTTGATGGGCGAAGGTTTCCCTTTACTTGGCTTACTTATCCTATTCTGTAGTTCTATTGCTCCTTTACTTGTCTGCGGTTCTGTTCTGGTCAGCCACTTATCGCTTCGCTTCAGACTTTTTACTCCGTTTCGTTACGCACTCACTATTGTCCAAACCCTTAAACATTGGATGATGTTAGATGTATTTTTAGTGAGTGTGGCGGTCTCATGCTTCAAGCTCCAAGATTATTCAGACATATTTGTCGGCCCTGGCTTGGCAGGTTTGCTCTTATTGCAACTGTTCAGTGTCTTACTGGTAAGTCGTATCAGCGTACGACGCTACTGGGAAGCGTGGACTAAAGAGTCGGACTACTCTTTCCCTGACAGTAAGAAAGTTCATTGCCACAACTGCCATATGTCTCAACCTGATGGACATGTGTGCATACGGTGTCACCACGACTTATATCACCGCAAGCCCTACTCTATATACAAGACTTGGTCACTGTTATTCGCCGCTACAATCGCAATTATACCGGCCAATATTATCCCGATATCGATACTTATAACGAACGGTCAAAGGCTTGAAGACACGATTATTTCTGGTGTTGCGTCCTTAGTTAATAGTGATATGTATGGCATCGCCGCGATCATATTTATTGCAAGTATCGTAGTGCCAGTTGCCAAAATACTCGGCCTCACGTACATCTTAATTTGCATTCAAATGAAACGCGCGGTCTACCACAGGCAGCGTATGACGATTTATTTCATAGTAAAATGGGTGGGTAAATGGTCCGTCATGGACTTATTCGTCATTTCAATCATGATGACCTTGATCGACCGTGGACAAATTTTAAACTTTACACCAGGTTATGGTGCTATCGCTTTTGGCTTCGTTGTCGTGCTTACGATGTTAGCAGCCGAAAGTTTAGATCCTAGGCTAATTTGGGATAACTACACCTCTAAAGATGAGTCAGTGAATGAACAACGATAACCAATCACAAACATCATATTCACCAGAAGTGAGAAAAAATAAAGGTATTTCTCCTTTATGGATTCTACCAATTTTAACCGTCGTTCTGGCTGGTTGGCTGGTCATGAAGTCAATACACGATGCAGGACAACGTGTGCAAATTTACTTCTCGGATGCTGCTGGCTTAGTGGCAGGTCGAACCACTATTCGCTACCAAGGTTTAGAGGTGGGTATGGTGCGAGACATAACTCTATCCAAGGATTTGTCTAGCATTTACGTCGATGCCGACATTTACCCTGAAGCACAACAGCTCTTATCAAAAGGCACGCGTTTCTGGTTGGTGAAGCCAACAGCGAGCTTGTCTGGTATATCGGGTTTGGACGCGCTAGTTTCAGGCAACTATATCGCGATTCACCCCAGTGAAACAAAAGAAGAGCCAGAAACCGTGTTTTACGCATTAGACTCTTCCCCTTCAGATTTATTAGCATCAGAAGGACTGAATATCTCACTAACGACAGAAGATCTTGGTGGTGTATCTGTTGGTTCTCAGATCGTGTACCGAAAAATCCCAATTGGCGAGGTCTACAATTACCAACTCAATAAAAATGCCAAATCTGTCACCATTCAAGCTGCGATCAAAGATGAGTATAGCCATATCATCACAGACCAAAGCCGCTTTTGGAACGTGAGCGGCTTAGGCGCCAGTATTGGTTTTTCTGGTGTTGACGTTCGCTTAGAAAGCTTGAGTGCCCTTCTTGGTGGTTCTATTGCGGTCGATTCTCCAGGAGACGGCCAACCCGTCAAAATGAACACCAAGTTCAAACTCTATCCTGATTTAAAGACTGCAGGACGTGGTATCTCAATAAAGATCGCGGTACCTGATGATAACAAGATCAGTTCGACGGGTGCTCCTATCATGTACCGAGGTATTGAAATCGGTCAAATTACCGACTTGTCCTTGAGTGAAGGTCGGGAAAATGTTGTTGCATCTGCGGCAATCCAACCAGCATTCAGCGATTTCTTAAACAGCGGCAGTAAATTCGTTCTTGAAGAAGCCGAGCTATCTCTTACTGGCATGAAAAATATCGCCAACTTAGTGACTGGTAACTTCTTGACCTTAGTACCTGGAGAAGGCAAAAAAGCGCGTCGATTTACCGCTATTCGTAAAACCGAATACAGCCAAGAACAAGAGAAATCAGTGGCAATTCGCCTGACGTCAAACAATTCATTTGGCTTAGATGTGGGCACTCAACTACTTTACAAAGGCATTGCCGTCGGCTCTATCATCCAAGTAGGATTAGTCGATGGTGTTGGTAAGAGCTCTGATAAACACGAAGTGTTCATGGATGCATTGATCGATAATGAATACGCTCACCTTATCAAAAGCCACAACCGTTTCTTTGTGACAGGCAGTGCCACTGCAGAACTAACCGAATCCGGTTTAAGTGTTACGGTTCCACCTGCAAAACAGCTTCTTACTGGATCAATTAGTTTTGTGAGCGAAGGTAAACCTGAAGCTCGAGCTGACTACCAGCTTTTTCAAAGCAAGTCGCTAGCTGAAATTGCTAAGTTTAATCAGTCTGGGTCCAAAACTCTTTCGCTGTTCGCTAGTGAATTACCCTCGATATCTAAAGGAAGCCCGCTTCTCTACCGCAATTTACAAGTGGGTAGCATTTCTGATTTTCAGCTTGCTGATGGTGGTGTAAGAATCAAAGTTACGATCGAAAATCGTTACACTCACTTACTCAATAAGCATACCGTTTTCTGGAACCGGTCAGGCGTTGAAGTTGATGCGTCGCTATCGGGTATCAGTATTAAAGCTGCACCGGTTAAAACCCTTATTCAAGGCGGTATTGCTTTTGACTCTCTACCGGGAATCGATAACAAACTCGGCGATGTGTGGAAGCTTTATAAAGATTCGAAATCCGCTCGAAAATTTGGCCGCGCGATTACTATCACCTCTTCCGGCGATCTAGAAGTCAGCAAGGGCATGGCGATCAAATATAAAGGTGTCACTGTTGGTGAGGTTACTCTGGTGATTCCGAACTTCAACAAAGGCGGTATTGAAATTACCGCGCGTATCTTACCTGAGTACGTTGACAAGATTGCCGTGGCGAACAGTCACTTCTGGTTGGCAGAACCTGAGATTGGCCTTAACGGTATCAAAAACGTCTCTGCGCTGCTCTCTAAGCACATAAATGTAGATCCGGGCAAAGGCGAAAGAAACACGAAATTTAAGCTCAGCAAGCGACCCGTGCAGCCTGAAGGCAAGATATTCCAGCTACAAAGCGAAACGCGAGGCTCGGTATCTGAAGGCACTCCTATCCTATTCCGTGAGCTAGAAATCGGTAGTGTAATCGATGTTCAGCTAGGCGAGTTTGCTGACCGCATCATCTCTACAATTCAAATAGAGCCAGACTACGCCTATCTAATCCGCGCAAACACTGTGTTTTGGAACATATCGGGCGTCGATGTCTCTATCGGTCTCTCTGGTGCAAACATCAAAGCCGGAACGGTAGACAGTTTATTAAGAGGCGGAATTACCTTCTCAACGCCACCGACGAGTGAACTACAGCCAGTGGCAAGCGAAGACCAGTCTTTCTACCTATACCCTCAAGCAGAAGATGAGTGGAAGTCATGGAGAACCGCGATTCCTAGTCCATAGAGTGTCCCCCCTAATGCTTAACGAAGATTAATTTTTCATCAAAATGCAGCTATTCGGCTGCATTTTTGTTGTTTGCCGTAAATATTGTTTAGGACGACCTCTTTTTGCTTTAAACTCCCCCGCATTAATGCAATAAATCGAGATACTCTTTTGCACGCTAACGTATATATCCCAGAAGAATTCCTAACTCACATTAAAGGCATTATGCCAAGCCACTTAGACATGGCTTCTTTTATCGCATCTTGCCAAAAGCCACTTCGTAAAAGTATTCGAGTAAACACACTAAAGATCAGTGTCGGAGACTTTCTCGTACGTGCGAAAGATAAAGGTTGGGAACTGGAACCTGTGCCGTGGTGTGAAACGGGATTTTGGATCACCGCTGATGAAAGCGAGGCGCCTTTAGGCAATACAGCTGAACACATGTCTGGCTTATTTTATATCCAAGAAGCCAGCTCTATGATGCCACCTTCTGCATTGTTTCAAGGCGAAAAAGACTATCAAGCCGTGTTAGATACAGCTGCTGCACCCGGCTCTAAAACAACGCAAATCGCGGCGCTAATGAATAATCGCGGCGTACTGGTTGCCAATGAATACGCAGCAAGCCGAGTGAAAGTACTTCACGCTAACATCGAGCGTTGTGGCGTTCGCAATACAGCGCTGAGCAATTTTGATGGACGTGTATTCGGCGGCTGGTTACCAGAACAGTTTGATGCCGTATTACTAGACGCCCCCTGCTCTGGTGAAGGTACGATTCGTAAAGACGCGGATGCGATGAAGAACTGGACGTATCAATCTGTAGTCGATATTGCCGACACGCAAAAAGACCTGATTGAAAGCGCATTCCAAGCTCTTAAACCTAATGGTGTTTTGGTTTACTCAACGTGTACGCTTAGCACCGAAGAGAACCAACAAGTGTGTTATCACTTAAAAGAGACCTTTGGTGACGCGGTAGAATTTGAATCTCTAGAATCCCTGTTCGACGACGCAAAAGCAACCACGACAGAAGAAGGCTTTCTACACATTTTTCCACAAGTTTATGACTCGGAAGGCTTCTTTGTTGCACGTATCCGTAAATTAGCGTCTGTTACTCCACCAGAAGTTAAAAAACGTATGGGTAAATTCCCATTTGAAAAAGCATCAAAGAAAACTCAGCAAGAAGTCGCTGAACAACTGATGAGCACTCTCGATATCGAATTGCCAAGCGATACTCAAGTTTGGATTCGCGACAAAGACGTTTGGCTATTCCCAGAAGCGCTAGAACCTATGATCGGTGAGTTCCGGTTTTCTCGCATGGGAATTAAGATCGCCGAAACCCATAAAAAAGGTTACCGCTGGCAGCACCAAGTGGCGACAACGCTTGCAACAGGTAATGAAGCTAATGTTGTCGAGCTAAGTATTGAAGATGCTCGTGAATGGTTCATGGGACGCGATGTTCGCCCTGAAAACTTGTCAGGAAAAGGTGAAGTACTAGTGAAGTACAATGGTGCAATCATCGGCCTTGGTAAGTGGGTTGGTAACCGAGTGAAGAACGGTTTACCACGCGAACTAGTGCGCGATAAAAACCTTTTCTAAAAGCTTTCGCACTCAACACACTTTGATAAACAAAAAGCCCAAACAACGTAAATTGTTTGGGCTTTTTCTATTCTATCGGTCATGTAACTCAGTGTGCGAGCGCTTGTAAATCAACAGCTAATTATATAAATATCAATTCAAGTCACTATTTCCAAAAAAGAAAAATTACATTTTAGGGAATCTAAACTAGACTTCAATCTAATAGTCAAAAGATTAAAATGATTAGCGTAGGCTCTTCGGAGCCCTTTCCCCTAAGCCCGAACAGGAAGGTTTGGGCTTTTTTTTGACCGAGAGGGCCGCTTATTTAACTAAGCTGATACCTTCTTTGTCGATAGTGATCTTGCCAGATTTGTACAGACCACCAATTGTCTTCTTAAACGTACCTTTACTGGTTCTAAATGCAGAGAAAATAACCTCAGGAGAAGACTTATCATTCAAAGGCAAGTAACCGCCTTTCTTCTCAAGCAGATCAAGAACCTTAATACTTAGATCATCCATTTTCTCCACACCAATCTTCTGAAGTGACAGATCGATTTTCCCATCTTCTTCACGAACGTTTTTGATGTAACCTTTCAACGTTTTACCAATGAACAACTTACCGATAATCTCCGATGGGAAAATCATGCCCCAGTGTTCACCATTCACGATCGCTTTGTAACCCAATTGGGTGCGTTCAGCGATAATCAGATCCACTTGCTCGTTTTGCTTATAAGTAGCAGGTGTATTGTCTAACCACTTATTGAACTTCGTTGTACCTACAATACGGCTAGATGCTTTATCGATATACACATATACTAAGATTGATTGACCTTCGTTTAAGCGGCCACGTTGCTCACTGAAAGGAACCAGTAGGTCTTTACCTTTCACGCCCCAACTCATGAATGCACCAGTGCTGTTTACACCTTCGACAGTCATCAAGCCAAACTGACCCACTTGAGCAACAGGCTTTTCTGTGGTTGCCGCTATCTGGTTGTCAGAGTCAATGTATAAGAAAACATCTAGTTTTTGACCAATTTCCACACCTTCAGGAGTAAACCGTTTCGGAAGCAACACAGTTCCATAGTCACTAGCATCAAGGAATACACCGAACTCTGCTTGTTTTACTACTTCTAAATTGTTTATTTGACCAATATTAATCATCAAGATTGTCTCTACTTTAAATTTGGCGGAGATTATACGTGATCTCTGATATGCTTTCGCTAGTTTCATTCATATTTTTATATTCTAGGAGACATCGTTGATCACCGTCGATAAACAAGATGCGATAACACTTAAAATTAACCATGCAATGGCTAAGACAAAGAAGCTCGACATGGACGTTTATCTATTCATCCCCGGTGAACTCGGACTGACGCCAGAAGTACTGTCTGAAAGTGCCTTCTTTTACAGTTCAATTACTCAGCAACGAGCTTACTACAGTGATAAAACACTCTTGCCACTGGTACACAGCCGTTTGGCAAAACGCAGACGCTTGTCCACCACACAATATCGTGTAAGTTTGAGTTTGTTTGCGTATCAATATGTCATCGCTTTAGATAAAGCAGTCAGTAGTTTAAATAAAACTGATAGTGACAATGTAACGGCTGATGAAGTCGACGAAGTCATTGAGTTAGCGTTGGATATTTTGAAGAAGCTTCGTCGAAGTATTCCTTATGAAGAAAACCTCAAACGTTACTACGAAAACATTGATAACTACCTCTCTTGGTACACCGAGCAAAAATTTTTATCGCTGGTTTCACACATGCCACGCGGTAGTGAATATTCCACTATCAAAGAGCGTCTCTTAATACTCTGTGATAAGGAAACGGCTCACCGTCAACTCAATCGTTATAACTCAGCCAAGGTAAGAGAAGACGTTACTCGTCTGAGTAACAAAATGCGCTTACTACGCCGCTTGATTGAGCACCCTATTGTTCTCAAAGAGAAAACCACATCACTGGGTAAAAACGTAAAGCGTGCCGTTAAAGGTATAGCTACAGGTTTAGTCATGGTAGTGGTTACCACAACCGTCATATTGGCTCGTGATTTCCTGGGGGAGATTACCGCTTCTTTCATTGTGTCTATGTCATTCATCTATGCTTTACGCGAGATATTCAAAGATGACTTAAGGGATATCCTTTGGCGTTGGCTTCGTAAAGGCAAACCAAGGTGGAAACGTCGCTACTTTGACCCAACTACCAACAAATTAGTCGGCCATAAGCTTGAATGGTTAGATTACGCAAACTTTTCTAAGTTAGCTGATCGCATTCAATTGCTCCGTAAGAGGCGGGTTGTACAGCGTGAAGAGCAGGTATTACATTATCGTTCGCACACAGAAATGTCGACATCTACATTTATGAGTGGTTACGAGGAGACTCGTGAAACGCTTTCTATCAGCCTAAGAGCACTGACACGTTTGATGGACAAGAGTTCAAATAAGGTTTATCGCTTGAATGAGGGGCAAGTCAGTCGAGAATCCGTTGAAAAGCGCCACCTTCTTAACTTGATCATCAAAGAAAACAACCACGATAGTGATCCAACATATTACCGTTGGAAAATAGTAATGAACCGTTCAAAAATTGTTGATATAGAGCAAATCACTCAAGAGTCTTAGCGTTGTACGGTATGCGGGAAGCAAAATCACATACCGCTCTTCCACTTATTCAAATTTCCATCAACTTCCGAGCTATTTCCTAGACGGGACTTTCTTGATCGAAAGCGTTAGCGTGAATTCGGCCATCGGTTCATCACCATGCAAAGATGGACAGGTAGCGGTAATAGTCACGGGTTGGTTAACACGCGCTCCAGTCGAGATCGTTTCGGCTAGCATAGTATTGATGAGCTCACCGTCGTTACATGTGAAATGTACGTCACCTTCAGGGCGTTTCAAAAAGTTGCCTGTTACCTCTTTAAACGCCAGAGAAATCTTCTCTCCTTGCTGCTGGGATTTACTCATAGCAAGAAAGCCTCCCGCGACATCAGCTCCCACTGCTAGTACACCAAAATACATACTATTTAAGTGGTTCTTAGTTCTTCTTTTTAGAGGAATCTTAAGCTCAACATGCTGATCATCAAGAGCGAGTAACTTCGGCCTACACAACCAAATTAACGGCACTTTAAACATACCAAACATAGTTAAGTAGAGATTAGCTTTTTGTAGATTAGTTAGCATCCAAGTCACCTAGCACTATTAGTCATCTGACCAGTTAATAGACTCAAGATAGCAATGTCAAAAAAATGTTACAAAAAAGAGATATCATCTAACGATAATATCTCTTTCATTCTCGAAGAATTAACGCTTCAAGCACACTTATATCGCTGGGCTTATTAGTCTATGCGGTAACAACCGTATCAACACCTTCAAGATCGGCAATGTAACCTTGTAATCGAGGATAATCTACCAACCCTTGAGTCACTAGCAATACTGGTTTCTTAACATGAAGTGTTGCTTTAACGATCATGTCCAATAAGGTAATAACCGCTTCGTTCTGGGGATCAAAGGCATGTTGTTGTGCTTCATTTTGCTTATCTACACCTAAAGTGAAAGACGCTAAACTATCGATATTCACTACCGTGCCATCAAAGTAATGCAATAATCGTTCACTCAAAATTACAGCTGATGGCACATCGCACGAAAACAACACTTTCAAGCCATTCAACCCACGAGGTAGCCCTTGTTCGGCAAGTAAATCGATAACCTTAGCAGCATCACTTAATGCTCGAACGTAAGGAGCAACGATTTCAACGTTAATGCCCTGCTCTCGCAGCGTTTTGATTACCTGACACTCAAGTGCGAATGCCTTACTGTATTCTTGTGTTGCGTAGCGACCTACACCACGAATACCAAGCGCTGGATTAATTTCTTCTGTTTCGCAACTCCCGCCCAACAAAGAGCGAAAACTGTAACTATCTGCATCGCTCAAAGCAATACGTACCGTCTTGTGATGGGGTTGCACTGCTGCTTGAATCGCTATAACGAGTGTTGAAACAAAATGTTCATCGACACTCTTATCACCAAGAATGGCATTTAGCGACGTTTTCTCAATGTCAGAAAGTGTTTCAAAGTGAGAGCCAATGCTTGGATGATAAAAAACACGCTCCATGACCAATTCAGATAGTGAAACGTATAAGTGATTGGAATTATGATTATCGTTATAAGAAGGCAGCACATCGCCTAAAACAAGTTCTGGGTGCAAAGTGCTTTGATTTTTTTGAGTCATTGCTGCTCCAGCATTTTTTATGTTGTGTTCAAACGAAAGTACCGATAGCTGCCTGTTAATACAAGTGAAAATCCCTTATTTAGCATTGGCACACGGATAAAAATAAGAATATTAGCAATAACAGAGATAACTTTGACTTAGAGAGTTTATTCCTCTGTTCAATTCCGTTATCTTAACCACTTCGCAATAGAATAAAAAACTATCACATGCCATTAAAAACTGATGAGTTGAGAACCCAAGCTCTGGGTCCTATGCCAACTCCTGCCGAATTAGGCAATGCACACCCTATTACTGATGACGTTGCTGAACGCATTAAAAATTCTCGCCGCCAAATCGAAGATATCCTAACGGGTCGTGATAACCGCCTATTAGTTATCGTAGGCCCTTGCTCTGTTCACGACACAGAAGCCGCACTTGACTACGCTGAGCGCCTAAGTCAGATTCAAGAAAAATACAAAGATGAGTTGTTCGTTGTAATGAGAACCTACTTCGAGAAGCCACGTACTGTTGTCGGTTGGAAAGGTTTGATTACCGATCCCAATCTTGATGGCTCATACGCACTTGAAACAGGCTTAAACAAAGCTCGCAAACTTCTGCTTGATATCAATAAGCTTGGCCTTGCTACTGCGACTGAATTCCTTGATATGATCACTGGTCAATATATTGCAGACCTTATTACTTGGGGCGCAATCGGCGCTCGTACGACTGAATCTCAGATTCACCGTGAAATGGCTTCCGCACTTTCTTGCCCTGTGGGTTTTAAAAACGCAACGAACGGCAATATCAAGATTGCTATTGATGCGATTCGTGCTGCACACGCTTCCCACTACTTCTACTCACCAGACAAGAATGGCCGCATGACAGTTTATCGTACTGCTGGTAACCCATACGGTCATATTATTCTACGTGGTGGTGATAAAGGCCCTAACTTCGATGCTGAATCTGTAGATACTGCATGTAAGCAACTTGCCGAGTTCGATCTTCCTCAGCGCTTAGTTGTAGACTTTAGCCACGCAAACTGTCAAAAGCAGCACCGTAAACAGTTAGAGGTTGCGCAAGATATTTGTGAACAGATAAAATCTAACAAGAATCAAATTGCAGGCATCATGGCGGAAAGCTTCATTGTTGAAGGCAACCAGCCAATGACAGACATCAATAACCTAGAATACGGCAGGTCTATAACTGACCCATGCCTAAGCTGGGAAGATACCGCAACAATGCTAGACATGCTTGCAACGGCAATTAAAGATAGAAATTTAGCTTAAGGACACAACACAATGCCATCATTTGACATTATCTCTGAAGTAGAATCAGTAGAACTACGCAATGCTGTAGACAATGCTAACCGAGAACTATCGACTCGTTTCGATTTCCGTGGTGTAGAGGCTAGCTTTGATTACAAAGATGAATCAGTAAAACTGAGCGCTCAAGACGATTTTCAGCTAAAGCAGATGCGCGATATTCTTCGTAGCAACCTGACAAAGCGTAATGTTGATCCTAACGCGATGGAAGCAAAAGCTGCTGACCAAACAGGTCGAACTTGGCACCAAACGGTTATCTTTAAACAGGGCATCGAAACTGACGTTGCTAAGAAAATCGTTAAGCTAATCAAAGACAACAAAGTAAAAGTTCAAGCTTCCATTCAAGGTGACAAGGTTCGTGTCACAGGTAAGAAACGTGATGACTTGCAAGCAGTCATGGCTTTAGTTCGTAACGGAGAACTTGGTCAACCTTTCCAGTTTGACAACTTCCGTGACTAATCACACTGGTTATATCCAGCGGATTTTGTTTACTATTCACCTTTTGTTTGCTCTTGATTAAACAGCAAAGTATGGTTTTAAAATATCAAAAAGCCACTTCCTTATGGGAAGTGGCTTTTTACTTGTGTGATTATTTTGATTGGAGCCTCCCAGCTGATTTTAAGTAACTAGAAGGCTCTCACCTCAACTGAGTATTTTAGCAGAAGAAAGTTTTAGGTCTTTACCGACTAAAAGGTTGAATTCAACGCTCGCTGGTGGAATAAACACACACACTCGCAATTTATCTACTCTTGCTTTCTCAAGTTTGGTAGATAACTCTCCGCTGTTAGCATAACCTTCTCTTTCTGCATCTCGACGGCACAAGTCAATAAACTCGAATGGACAATCGCTCGGGGAAAGGACTAACTCTGCCTCTTGCATCAAACGTAAGGCCTTCATCGGTAGCAACTCTACATCTTGCCCGAATTCAACCCAGGTTACCTGACCTTCGGTATCAATGCCCTCAGCTAACGCTTGTTGGTAGTATAACTCTAACTGATCTCTGTCAGCCACCTGCTCAATAAGGCTGGATGATAAGAATCGCTCCCAAAATTTACGACGATCATCAACGGTAGGAAGAGATTCTTTTATCGAGTTACGTTTTGATGCACCAAAGTCTGCGATTAAACCGATGTTCTGAGGAAGCACCGTTTCGAGTTTTTCTCTAATATTTCTCACCAAAACAGGTGACGCTCCACCACTTGAGATCGCAATCTGAATTCTCCCACGATTAATCATTGATGGAGTGATAAAATCACAGTAAGGCAAATCATCAACCACATTGACTAAAACACCGAGTTTTTTCGCATCATTATATACTTGATGATTCAGGCTCGGATTATCTGTAGTGGCCCATACCTGCAGGTAGTCTTTCGAAAGAATTTGTGACGAGTAAAAGTTTTGAACCCAGTGAAGCTTACTCTCCTCTACAAGCTTACTTAAGTATGGTGCTACCTTGGGAGAAACCAAAGTCACATTAGCACCTGCTCGTAATAAACTGTCAACTTTTCGGCAAGCAACCTCACCCCCACCAACCACTAGAATTGGTTTATTTTCTACATCCAGAAACATTGGGAAATAACGCATGTTCTTCCTTGAGAGTACTGCAATAACTATTCAGCCATGCTACCAAATTTGGAGCATATTAATAACTAGCAAAGTGTAATAAAAATATTTATTGACCAAATTTCAATCTTTTTAAGGATTTATATTTCATCGTTAACGGCTAAGTTAAGAAGATTTATCTACACGATTATCAATATTAAAATCTAAATCTCGTTGCACCAACAGTGTGAACCGTTGCACTATTTACATTCAGTTAACATTTAGCCATCCTAGTTGTGTTGGGATTTGTGGTTTCTTTCAAAATTCTTTTTAAATTATACATTTGTGAAACTACGAATCCTTTCCTAACCTTATAAATAGTTGTTTAAACCACACAAAGCTTTATTTGCATAATGCAATTTTTTTGATTTAAACAACAAGGTCACAGTAAAAGCAATACAGCTAGAAAAACAAAAACGAGCACGAGTATCAGGTGTCACCTGGTTAACAAGGAAGGATACAAATGACAAATAAACTAACACTTCTTGCTTCAGTAGTCGCTGCATCAACTGCGCTTATGGCAACATCAGCATCAGCTGCAGAAAGCACACTGGACAAAGTCACATCTCAAGGTTTTTTAACTTGTGGCGTAAGTACGGGTCTTCCAGGTTTCTCTAACCCTAACTCAAAAGGTGAGTGGGAAGGAATCGATGTTGAGTATTGTCAAGCTCTTGCAGCGGCTGTACTCGGAGATAAAACTAAAGTTAAGTATGTACCTTTGACTGCAAAAGAGCGTTTCACTGCCCTTCAGTCTGGTGAAATAGACGTACTATCTCGTAACACGACATGGACGCTGCATCGTGATACCGCTTTAGGTCTAAATTTCGTCGGTGTTAACTATTACGACGGTCAAGGCTTTATGGTGAAAAAAGAGTTGGGTCTTAAGAGTGCTCGAGAACTTGATGGTGCTTCGGTGTGTGTTCAGTCAGGTACAACAACAGAACTCAACCTAGCTGATTACTTCCGAAATAGTGGTATGTCTTATAAACCTGTAGTATTTGATACCGCTGCTCAAACCTCTAAAGGTTTCGATGCTGGTCGCTGTGATGCACTTACCACTGACCAATCTGGTCTTTACGCACTTCGTTTGAACTTAGCTGATCCTAAGTCTGCGCAAGTACTTCCTGAAATCATCTCAAAAGAACCACTAGGTCCTGTTGTTCGCCAAGATGACGACAAGTGGTTTAACGTGGCTAAATGGACTCTTTCTGCGATGATCAATGCTGAAGAGTACGGTATTTCTTCTAAAAATGCAGATGAAATGCTTAAGTCAAAAGATCCAAACATCAAGCGTATTCTCGGTGTAGACGGTCCTAAAGGCAAAGGCCTTGGCATTCGCGACGATTGGGGTTACCAAGTAATTAAGCAAGTTGGTAACTACGGTGAGAGCTTTGAGCGCACTGTTGGTACGGGCTCTCCACTTCAGATTTCTCGCGGTGTAAATGCACTTTGGAATGCGGGCGGCTTTATGTACGCTCCACCAATCCGTTAATAAGATTATAAACATCAATTAGGGCGGAGGTTTCCGCCCTCTTTATTAAATGGATTTGAGGTTATAGCAGTATGAAACCTAATGAAACTCCTTCGCCATCTCAGGCGAAGCCGAAAACAAAGAGTGCCAACCTTCTTTACAACCCGACTTTCCGCTCTGTTGTGTTCCAAGTCCTTGCTGTTGGAGCTCTCGCAGCGTTAATTTATACCATCATAAATAACACGCTCACGAACTTAGACGCCCGTGGAATTGCCACTGGTTTTGACTTTTTATCCCAAGAGGCTGGTTTTGGTATTGGCCTAACACTTATCGAATACGATGAAACGTTCTCTTACGGCAGAACTTTCTTCGTAGGTTTACTTAACACGGCACTTGTATCTATTCTTGGCATCATATTAGCCACTGTCATTGGTTTTAGTATGGGCATTGCGCGACTTTCTTCGAATTGGTTAGTAAGTCGCTTTGCCGCCGTTTACATAGAAATATTTCGAAATATTCCCCTTCTTTTACAGATCTTTTTTTGGTATTTCGCAGTGCTGCAAGCTCTTCCGTCAACTCGTCAAAGTATGAGTTTAGGTGAAGCGATCTTCCTTAACGTTCGTGGTTTATATTTCCCAGCACCTATCTTTGAACAAGGTAGTAGTATTGTTATCATCGCGTTTATTGCTGGTATTATTGCCACATTTTTTATCAATATTTGGGCTAACAACAGACAAAAACTCACCGGTCAACAAACACCGATGGGGCGCGTTGCGACGGCTCTAATTATTGGTTTACCACTAGTGACATATTTTATTATGGGCATGCCTATTTCGGCCGAATATCCGGAGCTTAAGGGTTTTAACTTTAAAGGTGGCATTAGCATAATTCCAGAACTTGCCGCATTAATGCTTGCCTTAAGTATCTATACAGCGTCTTTCATAGCTGAGATTGTACGATCAGGTATCAATGCTGTAAGTCACGGTCAAACTGAAGCAGCGATGTCCCTTGGTATTCCTCGCTCTCGCACTCTTAAGCTTGTCATCATTCCTCAAGCACTAAGAATTATTATCCCACCATTAACCAGTCAGTATCTAAATCTGACCAAAAACTCGTCACTGGCCATGGCAATTGGTTATCCAGATCTTGTTTCTGTTTTCGCAGGTACAACTTTGAACCAAACCGGGCAAGCGATTGAAGTAATCGCAATGACCATGGGCGTTTACTTGACCTTAAGTCTGTTAACGTCAGCTGTAATGAATATATACAACCGCAAAGTAGCGTTGGTGGAGAGATAAGATGAGTACACATCAATTTCAACCAGACCTTCCGCCTCCAGCGAATACCGTTGGACCTGTTGGTTGGTTAAGAAAAAATCTATTTAATGGCCCTATTAACAGCGTAGTCACTGTAGTTCTTGCTTACTTTGCTTTTACCCTGTTGTGGGCAATTACTGATTGGGCATTTATTAGTGCCGATTGGATAGGAACAACACGTGATGCTTGTACAAGTGAAGGGGCTTGTTGGGTTTTCATTAGTGTTCGCTGGGATCAGTTCATGTTTGGCTTTTATCCTGAAGCAGAACTTTGGCGGCCTCAACTTTTCTATATCACACTAGCTATATTTGTCGTTTTACTCGCTTACGAAAAAACACCTAAACGTACTTGGATTTGGCTTTTCTTTGTAAACATTTACCCATTCCTTATCGCAGGTTTGTTATATGGTGGTGTTCTCGGCCTAGAAGTCGTAGATACACATAAATGGGGAGGATTGCTAGTTACGCTAATCATTGCTCTCGTCGGCATCGTTGTTTCATTGCCAATTGGCGTGGCTTTAGCACTAGGACGACGCTCCGAGATGCCAATAATCCGCAGTATGTGTACTGTTTATATCGAAATTTGGCGCGGCGTACCGCTAATTACGGTTCTATTCATGGCCTCAGTAATGCTTCCGCTTTTCCTCTCTGAAGGAACTGAAACAGACAAATTGATTCGAGCTTTAATCGGTGTCGTTTTATTCAGTTCAGCGTATATGGCAGAAGTAGTTAGAGGCGGTTTACAAGCCATACCAAAAGGGCAATATGAAGCCGCAGACGCACTTGGCCTTAGCTATTGGAAGAAGACGGGGTTAATTATCCTTCCTCAAGCATTAAAAATTACAATCCCTTCAATCGTTAATACCTTCATTGGGTTATTTAAAGATACGAGTCTTGTCTTAATTATCGGTATGTTTGACGTACTAGGAATTGGCCAAGCCGCGAATACCGACCCTGAATGGCTTGGGTATTCAACAGAAAGTTATGTATTTGTCGCGTTAGTGTTCTGGGTGTTTTGTTTTGGCATGTCGAGATATTCGATATGGTTAGAAAACAGACTTCACACCGGTCACAAACGATAATTAACAAGATCAAGGACGTATTATGACGCAGCAGACAGAAAACAACTCTCAAGGTCTTATGATCGAGTTGAAAGACATGAATAAATGGTACGGTGAATTCCACGTACTTAAGAACATCAATCTAGAAGTTAAAAAAGGTGAGAAAATCGTTATCTGTGGTCCTTCAGGATCTGGTAAATCAACGATGATCCGTTGCATTAACCGATTGGAAGAACACCAAAAAGGTCATATCTTCGTTTCAGGTAATGAATTAACGGAAGATCTAAAGAACATCGAAGCTGTTCGTCGAGATGTAGGCATGTGTTTCCAACACTTCAACCTCTTCCCACACTTGACAGTTCTAGAAAACTGTACTTTAGCGCCTATTTGGGTCAAGAAGATGCCTAAAGACGAAGCCGAAGCGATAGCAATGAAGTACCTAGAACGTGTTAAAATCCCAGAGCAAGCGGATAAATTCCCAGGTCAGCTTTCTGGTGGTCAACAACAACGTGTAGCTATCGCTCGCTCTTTGTGTATGAACCCTCAAGTGATGCTGTTTGATGAACCAACGTCGGCGCTCGATCCAGAAATGGTTCGTGAGGTGTTAGACGTAATGGTTGAGCTTGCAGAAGAAGGCATGACGATGCTTTGTGTAACGCACGAGATGGGCTTTGCTAAAGAGGTCGCGGATCGCGTTATCTTCATGGATGCCGGTGAAATCATCGAAGAGAACAACCCTGTCGATTTCTTTGAAAACCCACAATCAGACAGAACGCAGAACTTCTTAAGCCAAATCTTACACCACTAATGTGTTATGATGCATAAACTACAGAGGCGGCTTAGGTCGCCTCTTTGTTTTCAGTGTTATAATTAGTTTTTCAAGATTATAAACAGCGACTCAGTGCGATAAAAATTGAACATCGAACCTTAACTTCACTTTAAGAAATACTTTGTTACACCTTAAGAAACACTTAACCGACTATTTTGATTATTATTTTACGTATACAAGAGGAATGAGAGACTTGATTTTTCGAACTTTCACCCCCATAAATGTACTAATAACTATTGAAGTCACCTTACGAGGAAGATTATGAACAGCCCTATGTTTTCACGCACAGCATCTCAAGAAAGTGCTCTGCAAACCAATAAAGTGTTGCGTAACACCTACGCATTACTGTCTATGACACTACTTTGGTCTGCTGTTGTAGCAGGCGTATCCATGGCGATGAACCTTCCTCGCCCGGGTCTTATTATCATGCTAGTTGGCTTCTACGGCCTACTTTTCCTAACAGAAAAGAACCGTGACAACAGCATGGGTCTAGTCTTCACATTCCTATTTACAGGTTTCTTAGGCTACACCATCGGTCCAATCTTAAACATGTACGTTGGCGCAGGTATGGGTGATGTCATCCTAACTGCACTTGGCGGTACAGCACTGGCATTTATGGGCGCATCTGCTTACGCACTAACAACTAAGCGTGACCTGTCGTTCCTTAATGGCATGCTATTAGCTGGTTTCGTAGTACTACTTGTAGGTATGGTTGCAAATATCTTCCTACAAATGCCTCTACTATCATTGGCAATGAGCGGTATGTTCATCCTATTCTCGACTGGTGTTATCTTGCTTACAACGCAAAACATCATTCGTGGCGGTGAAACAAACTACATCTCTGCAACGATCAGCTTGTATGTATCGATCTACAACATCTTCATCAGCCTACTAAGCATCCTAGGCATCATGGGCAGCGACGACTAATCGTTCCCATCATTGAAGAATATCTAGCCCAAGAGTCCATCTCTTGGGCTTTTTTGTATCTATAAGTGCAATATTTCTTTAGATAACTACAATTTCTGTTGAGAAAGATAAACTTGGTCATGTACCCTATCCTCATAGTTAATTGGATTCTGGATTAAACATGTTTGAATATAACGGCAAGCAAATCGAAACCGACGCTCAAGGCTACCTATTGGATTACACGCAATGGGAAGAAGGCATGATTGAAATTCTTGCTCAAGACGAGGCGATTGAACTTACGGATGCGCACTTAGAAGTCGTACATTTTGTAAGGAGCTTTTACGAAGAGTTCAACACCTCACCAGCGGTTCGCATGCTCGTTAAAGCAATGGAAAAAGCCCACGGCCCAGAAAAAGGCAACAGTAAGTACCTTTTCAAGTTATTCAAAAAAGGCCCTGCAAAACAAGCAACCAAGCTCGCCGGTTTACCTAAACCAGCAAAGTGCTTGTAGAACCTAATCCGCTTTAGGCTATTAAGTTACGTTCCATATAAATACTGTAGTGCTATAACTACAGTATTTTAAACGCCCCTATTCGAACGTCATGGCGCTCACTATCTTTCACTTGATGCATCACAACGTTGTCTACTGTTGCGCTCGAAGGGCCAATATTGAGCCAAGCATGTAACTTCTCTATTTGTTGACTCTCTCCGACAGCTAATACTTCAACTCGGCCATCATTTAAGTTCTTCGCATAACCTGAGAGCCCCATGGCTTGCGCCTGCTTACTGGTGTGATAACGAAACCCAACACATTGAACTACGCCTGACACGACAAAAATATATTGTGAACTTTCCATAACGTTGCCTCATAAATTATATGAATGATATAGTCGAGCTTCTATTCATTCACCGCTTATTGGTGGACTTACTTCGAGTATAACGATTATGAAAGAAATCCCATTTCGTTGGATTGACAAATATCTCATTCACCTAAAAATCCAAGAAAAGTTCTATCTACTCTTCTTATTACCTCTTCTCGCCCTGGTTATATTAACTCTCGTTTTAGATAGTGCAGCGGACTCTTTACTTGCTCACCTTTATCAAGAAGAAATGCTCTTAATGAAAGGGCTTATCGAAGCAAGTCAACTCACTAAAGATCAAGTTGCTCAGCTTGTCAGCAGCTCTGAAACTATCTCTTTAGGCTACGGTGCTGGTTCTGTTTCAGTAATGAATGGTGCGTTCAGCCTAGTTGCCAACCATGACCAAAACCTTTGGTCTGCTCTATCGACCACTCAGGTTTCTATCATCGCTGTAACCCTAACGCTTATTGCATTAGGTGTTTACTACATTATGACCTTCATTGGCGGCGCGATGTTCTCTATGAACAAAGCTTTGAACACCCTAGCAAATGGCGACTTAACTTGCCGCATGAACTACTTCTTAGTTCGTGACGAGTTCAGTGAAATCGCGATTACAATCGATAAAGTCGCTGAACGTGAACAAAACATGGTTCTATCAATCCAAGAGTCTGTCGCTCTCATGCAGCAAATCAGCTCGGACTTGAACCAGTCAACACAACAAAGTTCAGACATCTCAGGTAACCAACAGGAGCACTTGAATAGTTTGGCAAGTGCAACAGAACAAATGGCAGCTACCATTCGCGAAGTCGCTACCCTTGCTCATGAGTCTAGTTCACAAACGATGGACGCTCGTGGCGTTGCTCAGAACGGTCAAGTCAAGGTTTCAAATACATTGGAGTCTATCTCTAGCCTATCTCAAGAGATCCAATCCGCTTCACAAGCAGTAGAAGAACTGGATGCCAACGCGGCGCAAATCGATGAAGTAGTCACAACCATCAACGGTATTTCAGAACAGACTAACCTGTTGGCGTTGAACGCCGCTATCGAAGCTGCACGTGCTGGCGAGCAAGGTCGTGGATTTGCTGTTGTTGCCGATGAAGTTCGTGCCCTTGCCGGCCGTACTCAACAAGCGACGGTTGAAATCCAAAGTATGATTGAATCATTACAACGTAACAGCCAATCACTGACAAAATTGATGGAAGTGACTGTTAGCAATGCTAACGAAGGTCAAACATTGATGTCGGAAGTAAACGTTGAGATTGGATCGTTAGCTGAAAAGAACCAATCTATTTCTGATAGCAGCACTCAAATTGCTACCGCGGCTGAAGAACAAGGCGTAGTCGCTGACAACATTGCACAGAGTGTTGAAGAGATTCGTCATCAGTCAGACAGCATCTGCGAGATGATCAGTAAGAGTAATTTAAATGTTGACCAACTTCGTAAACAAAGCGATACGATGGAAGGTTTGCTGACAGGTCTTAAAGCTTAATACTGATATCCAACCTCAATGTGTTGATTAATCATTACTAGGGCTGCTTTGACAGCCCTTTCTTATTTGCTTTTCACCAGTACTTCCCCGACAATACCCCTCCTTCAAATTCAACAAACAGAGTAAATTATGACTCCTTCAATTCATCTAGCTAAAGGCCGAGATAAATCACTACGCCGCAAACACCCTTGGGTATTTTCACGCGGTATCGATAAGGTCGAAGGCGAACCAAAACAAGGTGAAACTGTAGACGTATATGCTCAAAATGGTCAGTGGCTTGCAAAAGCAGCTTACTCACCGGAATCTCAAATTCGAGCTCGTGTTTGGACATTTGAAAAAGAAGAGATCAACAAGGCGTTCTTCGTAAAACGAATTCAAGACGCACAATCTTTACGTGAAGACATCATTGAGCGTGATGGTCTAACGGGCTACCGCCTAACGGCTGCAGAGTCTGATGGCTTGCCTGGTATCACAATCGACAAATACCAAGACTTCCTTGTTTGCCAACTGCTAAGTGCTGGCGCTGAGTTTAACAAAAGCGTACTGGTTGAAGCGTTAATTGAATGCTTCCCTGACTGTAACATCTACGAGCGTTCAGACGTGGCAGTTCGTAAGAAAGAAGGCTTAGAACAGGTTGTTGGCGTTCTTTACGGTGAAGAACCACCGAAGTCTATCGTGATTGAAGAAAACGGCGTTAAGATCAGCGTGAATATTATGGAAGGCCACAAAACGGGCTTCTATATGGACCAACGTGATAGCCGCAAAGAATCTATGAAATACGTTAAAGGCAAAGATGTCCTTAACTGTTTCTCGTACACAGGTGGTTTTGGTCTGTATGCCCTTAAAGGTGATGCTAAGCGTGTAATCAATGCTGACGTCTCGCAGCTGGCTCTTGATACAGCTAAGTTCAACGCTGAACTAAATGAGTTCGACATCTCGAAAAAGCGAGCAGTATTCCTAAACGCAGACGTTTTCAAACTGCTTCGTGAATACCGTGACCAAGGCACCAAGTTTGACGTCGTTATCATGGATCCACCAAAGTTTGTTTCAAGCAAAAATAACCTAACATCAGGTGCTAACGGCTATAAAGACGTTAACATGCTTGCGATGCAAATCCTGAAACCAGGTGGCACTCTACTCACCTACTCTTGTTCAGGTTTAATGGGTGCTGACTTATTCCAAAAGATCATTGCAGATGCCGCTCTAGATGCAGGCCGAACAGTGAAGTTTGTTGAACGCTTCGAGCAAGCTGCCGACCACCTAACAGACACAGCCTACCCAGAAGGTTTCTACCTAAAAGGCTTTGCTTGTAAGGTCTTGTAATCGAGTTCCTTGACTCGCTCTCAAGCTTTCGAGCCAAACATTTATCATAAAAAAGACCACCATTGAAAATGGTGGCCTTATTCTTTTCGGCCTATCCAGCCTAAACCACTGAACTTCTAGCTATATTAGCGTGGGATAAACACAGCCCAAGGGTAATCAAGCGAGTTCAGGCGTTGATTAAGCGCCTGAAACTCTGACTGGTCAATCATTAGTTAGTGTTTTCAAACTATCCAGCAAACTGCTGGTAATGTCCGTGGTATCCGCTCCATTAAAGTCAATCTGCATAGTCTGATCACCTTTCGTAATCGTCAGTTCTGCTACGTCATTATGCTCACTAATAGTGACAGTGTAACCACCACCTTCACCAGAGTGCGGGTCACTATCTTGCAATGAAGTAAGCAAGTCGGCAAGCTCTTGCTGATCATCCTTGAGGTCAGCAAATAAGTCAGCTAAATCAATACGGTCACCTTCATCATAATCAAAGTCGGTAACGGTATCGGTTGAGCTATCCATATCGACCCACTTGAACAAGTCCGCATCCGCACCGCCGGTCAGAATATCATTACCCAAACCACCAATTAGGATGTCATCACCAGTGCCGCCCATAAGGAAGTCATCACCTAAGCCACCATCGAGGACATCATTACCTGCATGACCGAGGATGACGTCATCACCATCGGTTCCTCTTACTTGGTCATCGCCAGTGGAAGCAGTGAAAGACGAGGACTCAACACGGTTGACCTGACCATTGTGGCTGACATTCAGTGTAACCAACTGTTCAGTCGTTTGACCATTGCTATCTTCGACCAAAAGCACGATCTCGAAACCAACAGCCTTACCTTCGTCAATTGTCGGAGCAGTGTCACTTGGTTGGAAATAGTAAGAACCATCTGAACCAATACGGAATACACCATAATCGGTATCAACAACCAGCTCATTGCCGACAGTATCTTTGGTGAAGCTTAATCCAGAAGGTGCAACAGATACATCGCCATCTTGGTTAATAAACTGAGCCACTTGTGCATTCGACTCATCAATCACGATGGCAGCCGCCTCAGCCCCCGCTATCGCCATCAGCAACGAGCCAGAAACACCAATAGTTGGCCGCAATTTAGGTAGATCTGTAGTGATTTTTGAGTCAGGAATATAAACAACATTTTCTGCACTACCCGCTACCTTAATAAGACCGTCAGCCGGTACCCGATTAGGATCGCCCACTCCAACTGCAGTTACCTGTTTATCCGCCATAAACTGAGCCCAGTCTGAACCAATATTACCCCTATTACTTTCACCATCACTCAAGAAGTAAATAACATCATTGGTTTCACCTTTGATATTAGTCACTTGGCTTTCATTATAGCCCTCCATCACTGCATCCAAGCCAGAATCATAGTTAGTCCAGCCATCTGGATCGAACTCACCATCATAGTTCCACTTATCTACAGTATCTGACGCTTTTTGCAATATGGAAATCGCCTCGGATACCGTCATCCAAACACTGGTATTCGCTCCTCTACCACTCTCGACTAAAGATGCGCTCGTATCAAAATCAACAAGCTGTACTAAGACATCACCACTACCATGTTGGCTTTTAACATTATCTAATAAAGAAATGGATGCCTCCAACACGTATTCAATTCTCATGTCGGAGAGCCCGCTTGGGACATCATCCATAGATCCAGAAGAGTCAATGACTAGAGAGATAAGTGTTATTGGCACATCACCACCTTGATCGGCTATAGCATCCGCACTAGCACCACTATTAACCGTGGTCGTATTGCCAGCTTGGTCACTATCCAAGCCGATTTCTTTGGCCACGGCAGTGACGTCAATGTCTAGGGTATCTGTTGATTGGTACTTAACAGCTAGGGTGTCGTAATTCACAGCCTGAGTTGACTGTCCTGTTACATCGATCACCCAGTCATCACCATCTTTAATACCAACAACTTGACCCGTGCCCTTATCGAAGATTTGGGCATCACCCGGCAAGCCACTAATACGTACTTCATCAAGATACTCACTACCATCACGGTCCGATACGGAAGCTGAGATATTCAGCTCTGTTACAACCTCTTGAAGTACAGTGGGCGTACCATCTGTATTGAGCTCTACGATGGCATCAGCAAAGATTAGGCGCTCTATTTCATAAAGGTGCTCGCCTTCTGATACTGGAGTATTGTCGTCTTGAGTATCAATACCGCGTTTATCTACAACATGCCAATATGGTTTGTCAGTATTCCCATGATTATTATAAAAATCAAACGTATAGTCGGAAAGATTACCAGTGTAAACCACTGTATCCAGACCTAAATCAAGTGACGAGCCATCACCACCTACAATATTGTCATTGCCCTGACCACCAACAAAGACGTCATCTCCATTAGTCTGCATCACCCAGTCATTGCCATCTTTAACCCAACTCCCGGTATCACCAGTTAATTGATCGACTTGGTCTGTTCCAACTTTAATATCACTGGTTTGTTTACCGATATCGCTATGACCTAACTCTGCGTGCTCTGGATCCGATAGGCTTGTCGATGAATCAGCAAAAATTAGCTTTTGATAAAGGCTAGAGTTGATTGTCGTATTACTGTAAGTCGAATCACCAAGACTCACAGTGAGATTCGGCGCATCTGTTACTGGCATAACTTCTAGGTTAAGCGACTCAGTGGCCCCTGTATTAGTGGTGTACTCGACTGTTGGAACACTGCCTGACCAATCGTCTTTCGGTTCAAAGCTATAATTACCATTAGCATCGATAGTAAACGTACCTTCATCAAGGGTTATCGACTGATCCACCTGATAGTCAGTGCCATCGATCTTAACGCCTACCACTTGCAGCACATCGTCAGCATCGCTGTCGTTCGCTAATACATTACCAGTAATCATCTGATCTTCATTGGCAGAGTTGGTGTCGCTTTCTGTTAGTGTAGGCTCACTTTCATGCACCACTACCTCGATATCGAGTGTGGATTGAGCTTGGCTATCATTAGCATTCTCTGAGCTCACAGCCGTTACTGTCAAAGTGAAGTCTTCGTGGCTCCCAGGAGGCGGCGTGACCGTCAAATTATCGAGAGCCCAATCAGTCACGGTAATTGGCTGAATAGGCTGACCATTTTCATCTGTCTCACCGTTTATGGTGATAGTATTACTACCATCACTGATAGTAGCACCCACAGGAATACCAGAAAGTAGAACAGACAAGGTTTCTGAATCATCAGTCAATGATGCGTCAATTTCCGACAATGGAATGGCAGTGTCTTGACGCCCTTCATTAACAGAATATGTCTCATAATAATCGAAACCCTTATCATCAGTCTGCAACGCAGAAAGACGAACGTCTGTACCTTGCGCTGAATCGACGTCAGTCACGATCGAAAGCTGGCTATTCGCCAAGTCAACAGGATCAGCGCCATTAATAGATACATCAACGTTAAAGTTGCCCTGTCCACTTTGGTTATGGTGGTAAATCGCGATTGGATAGTAGCCTGACTCGGTTGGCGTAAACGCCGCACCCTGAATATCACCGCTCGAGTCGCCCCAACGGCCCTCATCGACCAGCTGTCCACCCAAAGTAATCGCAATGCTATCATCCCCGCGCCCAACAAAATCGTAAGAAACGTTGGCTTCCAAGTAAACGAGTCCAGTTACTATTACCGCTTGATCCGGATCAGTAGCATTGCTTGCACTATCCTCAGTATTCGCCGTCGTAGACTGCGCCGCATCCGCTGTATCCAGTTGAGATAGCTGCGCAACCAAATCACTACCTGGCACCCCACTGCCGCTACCATACGTCGAATCATCGATGACCACATTGTCCCAAGTCGAGACATTAAACTCCTGCGACGGCAAGTCAGGATCTTGCGTTTTTAGGCTTAGGTTTGGTGCATCAGCGACAGGTGTCACATTGATAGTCAACGCGGCTGATTCACTCATGTTGACACCGTCAGACGCCTCAAAACCAATTTGGCTGCTACCAGACAGGTTATTGTCTGGTACAAATCGTACCTGGTTGTTGTCAAATACTGACTTATCCAACTCTTGATCTGCTGCTACCGCTTGCCAGCCATCAATCTCATCATAATATTTTAACAGTCCACCTTCAGGTAAAGCGGTGATGGTAACTGACAATGAGGATTCATCTGAATCACTGTCAACAACGCCTAAAGAAGCCCAGCTAATGACCGTAGAGTGATCTTCATCAGTGGTGACTTCACCTGGATTGGCAACTGGCGCCGTATCCACATGATAACCACCATCTCTATTGTCTCCGCTAACCGTTGTCGTCACTGTGAATGGGTTACCGGCCTCATCACTGCCAGTGACGCTCGCTACAAGGGAACTATCCGCATCCGACGCCAGCACACTGCCCGGTACACTAATGCGATACGTACCATCCGACGCAACGGTGCCTGTATATGTAGTCACCGCTTGGTCTTCTGCCTGCAGCGTCAACGTCACCGTATCACCTTTTTCCGCATCACCACCAACACGGCCCGTAATGACCACACTTTGAGCCGCTTCTTGAGCATCAAGAATGTCATCGCTAGTGATAGCATCAATGGTAATACTGGCCGAAGCACCTGTATCCACAATCACCTCGAGATCGCTAGAGGTAGCTGTATTGCCAGAATCATCAGTGACCTGGACACTCCACTGCTGATTACCAGCGTTGACTTCATTTTCTGGAGTAAAGTACCAGACCCCATCAACCTGATCTAAATCTCCTTGAACGACGACGCCATCTTTAAGTACCTCAATACCTTCGGCTACGACGTCGCTATCAACATTACCCAGAGCAAAGGTTGGCGTTGTATCTTTAGTGATGTTGTCTGTATCACTATCACCCGTATCACTTGATGCAACAAGATCTATCGTTGGCGTAGTTATTGAGCTATCCGTTGTTGAACTGTTCACGGTGATCACACTGCTACCTTCGCCTTTATCGCTATCCGTAGCGGTGTAAGCGATCTCTTCCGATACAGCTGCGTCAATTATATCGACGCCTTGTAAGGTGATGTTTGAGTTATGACTGGTATCTTCTGTACCACCTTTCGTCGTAAACACGCGGATTTCATCAAAACCGCCCTCATAATGGATATTGGCAACAAACTCGCCTGAGCCATCATAGACAGACGGGTCAACACTATCATCGAAAACAAACTCAACAGGGTCTCCGTTTGCATCTGTAACAACTTGACCATCTTTAAACAGTAATATGTGGATCTGAGCGTCTGCGCTATCACCGTCTTCATAGTTACCCCAGATACTACCGATCTTCACATTAACTTGTGTAATCGTAATATCTGTGTTGCCCCCACCGACGTGACTAAAGTCTACGGCAATAAAATCTTTCTGACTCACATCGATTTCTTGGTCGCCAACTCCCAGTCCTTCGGAACCAGCCTTAACGCTGCCTTCTTGACCATTGTATAGCTTGCTACTCGTTTCGTTACCACTGCCATCTGGGCGAACACCTTCAAATCGGCCGCCAGAAATAACAATACCATTACTAGCTTCAAACTCCGATACGGTATTGTTATCAACGTTAAAATCAACAGACGCATCAAAACTCATAAACTCATTGATATCGTCACGAAGTTGATATTCTACGACGTCACTTTCACTAATTTGCATCCCAGTTGTTACTTCAGTTCGAACATCACCGTCAATAATGTACAGAGTGCCTAACTCTGGATTTTGATCAATTGACACAGTCAACGCATCTTCATCTTCTTGGTCAATAACATGCTCATCGAAACTAAAGCTAGCGCTTGACTGACTCCCAAGTTCAACTGTGAAGTCGTCTGCGTCAGGAGCATCATTCATCGCCAAGGCATCGTTATCGCTGAACTCTTGACTGTTACCGTAGTTCAAACTCGCTGACACGTTAAGCTCTGAGTCAACTAAGGTAGCATTGATGCCGAAGTTTAAAGTTCCAGTACTGATGTGGTCATCGGTTAGCGTGATTGGGCTTTGTGCAATTGCTTGTCCTTCCGCCATGATTATCAACGTCGCCCCAGCAACAGCACCGGCCGGCAAACCAATCGTATAATTAATGGTACTGCGATCGCTATTGATTACTTCATCTTCATCGCGTTCGATCTCAATCGTTGGCGAGAACAGCTCATCAAAGGTCGCCTTATCGCCGCCTTTAAATTCGAACTCCTCAAACTCGATAAAGGTATTCACATCTCCGCTATCGGTATTCTCAGAAATAGTCACAGAGCCATCAGCATTGAGTACGATACTCGCCTGGTCAATATTAAAATCAAAGACAGCTTTGTCATTACCCGCGCCGCCATCGGCAACCATTAGATCATTAGCATCATCAACGTCAACTTTGAGAACATCATCACCCTCACCAAGCAGGACAAAGTCGTCACTGCCTTCATTAAGCGCAGGATCAAAGTCACCGTGGTAATAATGCACCGTCTCGCTTGCATCGCTCTCGTTACCTGCTACGTCGACTTGGGTAGCCGTGAAGAATTCATTGTCGTTGACTTGAGTATTGGTTAAGTCTGAAATATCAAACGACCAATTACCCTCGCCATCCACAGTAACGGTACTGTTTTGATTAATTAGGTTTCCATCTTCATCAAATATCTTAATCACGAGACCTGGCTCACCTGTACCATGTAAGATAACAACTGAATAATCGTCATCAGATGAATCGTCGGTGATATTGGTAATGACCGGTGCATCTGGGGCTGTGGTGTCTTTCTCTATAGTTTTCGCCAAAGAATCAAAAGTATTACCAGCTTCATCTGTTGCATTTACCACAACGGACAAATCTCCGTCTTCTAAGTCGCTCACATCAACGCCCGTAATAACGAAGTCGGTATACGAGGTACCACCACTATTATCAATCACCTCTTGTACTACGGAAGAGCCATCGATAACCACGGTATCTCCATTAGAGTCAGTGAATGTAATAGAGTTTATTGTCGCAGATTCGTTGACAAACCCACTGACGTTAACACTGGTTTGTTCGGTGAAATTAATAATGTTATCACCATCATTAAAGGTTCCGTCTGTAGGAGTGAAATCAAACACAATACTACGGTCAACTTGGTACGATTCGTTTTCACTGGCCTCGAACGTGTTGCCTGCAGCATCAGTACCAGTAACTTTTGCAAATACCTGAGGTGATGTTGCGTTGTTATTTGCTAACTCGGAACCAGCAACGATAGCTGAGAATGTGTAACGGCCTTGGTCATCCTTCACTTCTAAGACTTCTACCTCGACCAATGAATCGCCACTCTCCTCGTTCAACCAGATGCTGACCGTATCACCAGGCTGAGCGTCACCAGTGACATAACCACTAATAGTAATATTGGCTTGGGCCTCGTCGTCATTGATGATTCCGTCTTCGGTGATGGTGTCGATGAAAATACCGGCATTGGCGTCGGTATCGATGGTCACTGCGAGTGCGTCTGATGTGTCGCTATTACCCGCATCG